>NZ_JAIUKC010000093.1:0-51532 GCF_020177435.1 Saccharopolyspora sp. 7B
GGCCTGGCGGACGCACCGACGACGCGCCCGCCGCCCCCGCCCCCCCCGCCCCGCGCGGTGCCCGAGGAACCGACGGTCCGGGTCGCGGCCCCTCCCGGGCCGCCGTCCCGCCGGAAGTGGTGGTGGCCCGCGATCGAGGCCGCCGCGGCGGTCGTCGTCGGCCTCGTCGCCGTCCTCGCCGTCGCCACCCGATCCACCGCTCCCGGCGGACCGCTGCCGCTGTACCAGGGCGGCGCGGTCGCCGAGTCCTTCGCCGGGTACCTCGGGTCCGACAGCAACTGGAGCGGCACCGCCATCCCGCCGGAGGGTGCCTCTCACCCCGGCGAGATCGCGGCCACCCCCGACGGGGACGGGATGCGGGTGGTGTGGAACGGGGATTCCACCGCGCAGGTCTACCTGCAGACCACGAACCCGGAGGGCTCGCTGGACCTGCGGCCCTACGTCGACGGCGGTGGCGCGCTGGTCTTCGAAGCGCGGCTCAACGCGGAACCGGGCGAGGGCGCCGCGGAGATCGCCGAGCACTGCCACTACCCGTGCGCCGGCGCGCTGCCCGCCGCGAAGCTGTTCGGGGAGCTGCCGGTGGGGCGGACGACGACGGTGAAGATCCCGCTGACCTGCTTCACCGCGGCGGGCCTGGATCCGGAGCGGGTGAATACGCCGTTCCTGGTCTCCGCGCAGCGGCGCCTGGACGTCACCTTCTCCGACGTGCGCCTGGAACCCGACACGGCGGAGGACCCGGACACGAGACCCTGCACGACCATCCGCTGACCCAGGTGAGTGGCACACCCGGCCGACCACGCCAGGCCGGCGGACCGCTCACCCCGGCAGAACCGGCAGATGAGTGGCCCGTTCGACCGACCACCCCGGGCGGGTGGGCCGCTCACCTCGACGGAACCGGGGATGGGCGGGTCGTTCGGCCGCCGCCCTCAGGCCGGTGAGGGTTCGGGTTCAGGAGGCGGCACGAAGGCCCGCGACGAGGACGTCGACGAGGCGGCGCGCGTCGTAGCGCGGGTCGTCTTCCGCGCCGATGCAGAGGTTCCCGACTCCGCGCATCAGCTCGATGGCCTCCAGGTCGGCGCGGATCTCCCCCGAGCGCGCGGCGGCGGCGAGCAGTTCCGCGCACACCGGCAGCAGCCGGTCCAGGAAGTAGGCGTGCAGCGCCTCGAACCCGTCCTCGTCGGAGCGCAGCACCTTCGCCAGCCCGTGCTTGGTGACCAGGAAGTCGACGAACAGGTTGATCCACCGCCGCAGCGCGGCGTACGGGGTCGCGCAGCTCTCCAGCAGCACCGGTCCGGCTTCGGCGCAGGCTTCGATCTGGTGCCGGTAGACGGCGATGATGAGGTCGGACCGCGTCGGGAAGTGCCGGTAGATCGTGCCGGTTCCGACCCCGGCCTGCGCGGCGATGTCGCGCACCGGGGCTTCCACGCCGGAGCGGACGAACACCGCGGCGGCGGCGTCCAGCAGCGTCCTCTCGTTGCGCTGGGCGTCCGCCCGCTTGGGCCGCGCCGCGCCGTCGTCTGCGCCCACCGTGCTCCCCTCCCGATGCGGACTTGCCATGCGGAACGCTGTTCCGTATAGTTTCCGGAGTGCGGTTCCGCTTGTTCCATGATGCCAGAGCGGGACGGCCACCGGAACGCCTCGCCCGACCGCGGCACCAGCGCGAGCGGGAGCGCTCCACCGGCGCGGCCCCCCGCCCCGAGCGGGCCCGGCGCGATCGAGCGACCGCCGTTCGACGAACCTGAGAAGAACGGCACTTCCGCGGCTCCCCACCAGGGAAGTCGCGGCACGGCGACCGCGGATGCCACCACCGCCGACCGGCCGACCCGCGCCGCACCCATCCTGCCCACCACAGCCCCACATCTGCACCCATTAAACGGAACTTTGTTCCGATTAACTCGAGGACACCGGAGGATCCCCCGTGACGCATTCCACCCGCACCAGCTTCGGGATCATGACCGCCCCGCAGAACCTGCACCACCGCGACCTCCTGGAGGTCTGGCGCGAGGCCGACGCGATCCCCGAGATCGAGCACGCCTGGCTGTTCGACCACCTGATGCCCATCGGCGGCGATCTGGACGGCCCCGCCTACGAGGGCTGGACGATGCTCGCCGCGCTCGCCGCCGCCACCCGCCGGTTGCGCGTCGGCGTGCTGGTGACCAGCAACCGGTTCCGGCCGCCGGCGGTGCTCGCGAAGATCGCCACCACGGTGGACGTCATCTCGGACGGACGGCTCGACTTCGGCATCGGCGTCGGTTCCCGGCCGGACCACCCGCTGGCCCGCCGCGAGTACGCCGCGCACGGGATGCCGTTCCACGACACCGCCCGCGCGGTCGGCGCGCTCGACGAGGCCTGCACGGTGATCCGGCGGCTGTGGACCGAGGACGAGCCGTTCGACTTCGACGGCGAGCACGTGCGGCTGACCGGCGCGTTCGGCAACCCGAAGCCGGTGCAGCGCCCGCACCCGCCGATCCTCATCGGCGGGCGCGCCGCGGCGACGCTGCGGATCGTCGCCGCGCACGCGGACGTGTGGAACATCCCCGGCGGCGACATCGAGGACGCGAAGTCCCGCAGCGCCATGCTGGACCGCCGCTGCGCCGAGATCGGCCGCGACCCGGCGGAGATCACCCGCTCGATCCACCTGGCGGTGGACTACAAGCGGCCCGCCGAGACCCGTGAAGCGATCGGCGCGGCGGTCGAGGCCGGGTTCACCCACGTGGTGCTGGGCCTGCCCGCGCCGTTCCCGCCCGGGGTCGCCCGCTGGGTCGCCGACGAGCTCATCCGCTGACCGGCAGCTCCGGCAGGAACCGGACGTGCGGATGTCCGTCCACTTCGGACACCTCGCAGCGGACGCCGTAGACCTCGGCGATGGTCCGCTCGGTCAGCACCTCCCGCGGGGTGCCCGCCGCCACCACCCGGCCGCCGGAGAGCACCGCCAGCTCGTCGCAGAACATCCCCGCCAGGTTCAGGTCGTGCAGCGCGATCACGCTGGTCACCGGTAGCCGCCGCACCAGCGCCAGCAGGTCCAGCTGGTGGGCGATGTCCAGGTGGTTCGTCGGCTCGTCCAGCACCAGCTCCACCGGTTCCTGCGCCAGCGCCCGCGCGATCTGGGCGCGCTGGCGCTCCCCGCCGGAGAGCCCGTGCCAGCGCCGGTGCGCCAGCCCGTCCAGGCCGGTCTGCGCCAGGGCGCGGCGGATGATCTCCTCGTCCGCCGCGCTCCGCCCGCCCCAGCCGCTGCGGTGCGGGGTGCGGCCGAGGGCGACGACCTCGGCGACGGTGAGGTCCACGTCCGTGCCGACCTGCTGCTCGACCACCGCCACCCGCCGGGCCAGCTCGCGGCGCGGCCAGCGGTCGGTGGTCCGGTCACCGACCGCCACCGTCCCGCTCGCCGGTCGGCGCAGGCCCGCGAGCAGCCGCAGCAGCGAGGACTTCCCGGATCCGTTCGGCCCGAGCAGGCCCACGGTCCGCCCGGGTTCCACGCGCAGCCGCACCCCGTCGAGGATCAGCGCTCCCCCGGCCGACCAGGACACGTCGTTCGCGGTCAGGCTCACGAGACCCTCCCCCGCTTGGCCAGCAGCACGGCGAACGCGGGCACCCCGACGAGCGCGGTGACCACGCCGACCGGCACCTCCTGCGGCGCGGCGATCGTGGTGGCCAGCACGTCCACCCACACCAGCAGCACCGCGCCCAGCACCGCCGTCACCGGCAGCAGCGCGCGGTGCCGCGGTCCGACCAGCAGCCGCGCCGCCTGCGGCAGCACCAGGCCGACGAACCCGATCGCGCCCGCGGCGGCCACCAGCGTCGCCGCCAGCAGCGCCGTCGCCACCAGCAGCACGATCCGCAACCGCTGCACGTGCACCCCGAGGGAGGCCGCCGCGTCCTGGCCGAACGCGAACGCGTCCAGCGCCCCAGCCCGGGCCAGGCACAGCACCAGGCACGCCACGCACACGATCCCGGCCAGCACCACGTCGTTCCACCGCGCCCCCGACAGCGAACCCAGCAGCCAGAACAGCACCCCGCGGGTCTGCTCCGCGTCCGCCGACGTGATCACGATGTAGGAGGTCAGCGCGGAGAACAGCTGGGTGCCCGCGACCCCGGCCAGCACGGTGTGCCCGGCGGCGCCACCCGCGACCGACGCCAGCAGCAGCGCCAGCGCGAACACCACCAGCGCTCCCGCGAACGCCCCCGCGGTCAACCCGATCGCCCCGGCCCCGAGCCCCAGCACCACCACCGACACCGCGCCCGTGGAGGCGCCGGAGGACACCCCGAGCAGGTACGGGTCGGCGAGCGGGTTGCGCACCAGCGTCTGCAATACCGCCCCGCACACCCCCAGCCCGGCACCGCAGATCGAGGCCAGCAGCGCCCGCGGCAACCGCAGCTGCAGCACGATGCCCTGCCCGATGCGGGACACCTCGGTGTCCACCAGCCCGAGCCGGTGCCCCACCACGCTGCCCACGTCGGCGACCGACAGGTCCGCGGGCCCGAGGGTGACCGCGGCGGCGATCGACAGCAGCAGCGCCGGGATCCCGGCCAGCACGATGGCGGAGGCGGGCAGCCGCCCCGCCGTCACCGCTGCCGGTCCAGCTCGACGAGCCGGTCCGCGAGCCGCTCGATGCCCTGCACGGTGCGGAGGCTGATGTTCAGCTCGGTGCCGGTCATGCTCAGCAGGTGGTCGTCGCGGACCGCGGCGAGCCGGGACACCGCCGGGTCCTCGTGCAGGAACCGCTCCTTCGCCGCGAGCCCGTCGCCTTCGCCGTCGCGGGTGAGATCGCCGAGCACCAGCAGGTCCGGGTCGCGGGCCAGCACGTCCTCCCAGGACACCTGCGGCCACATCGAGGTGACGTCGTCGTAGGCGTTGCGCACGCCCAGCTCCCTGGCCATGATCGCCGGAGACCCGGTGGAGCCCGCCACGTACGGGGATTCGGTGCGGGCGAACCAGAACAGCACCGAGATGTCGCCGCGCGAGTCCAGCCCGGCGACCTTCTGCCGCGCCGCCTCCACCCGGCCGCGCAGCTGCTCGTTGAGCGCCCGGCCCCGCTCGGGGACGCCGAACAGGTCGGCGATGTCCTGCACCTCCTGGTGGATGTCGGCCAGCTGCACCGGTTCCGGCAGCGGCGCCTCCTCCGGCAGGCAGTTGCTCGGCGACAGGTAGGTGGGCACGCCGAGCTCGGTGAACCGCTCGCGGTCGGCGACGCGCTCGTCGGTGAACATGGCCTGGTAGGCGCCGAGCACGATGTCCGGTTCGGTGTCCAGCACGGACTCGAACGACGGGGTGTTCTCGGCGAGCTTCGGCACCCGCGCGTTCGCCGCGGCCAGCGGCGGGTCGACCGGCTCCGTCCAGGTCGCGGTGCCCACCATCCGGTCGGCCAGTCCCAGCGAGAGCATGATCTCGGTGGTCGACTGGTTCAGCGACACCGCCCGCCGCGGCGGTTCCGCGACGGTGACCTCGGTGCCGCAGTTGTGCAGCGTCGTCGCCCCGGCGGCGGGTGCGGTGTCGTCGGCGGGGGCGGCGCAGGAGGCCAGCACGGTCGCGGTCAACGCCACCAGTCCGGCCCGGAACGCGCGGGGGCGCGAGAACGGCATGTCACGTGGTTCCTCACCCCGGACCCATGCGCGGGGCCCGGCAGGCTGCGACCCGGCACCGAGTGCGGTCCGGGGAGCCAGCCAGGTCTTCGGGCTCGGGTTCGCCGGGCGAGGTCCCTTCCCGGACCCGGTGGTCCAGTGGTCGCGGCCGTGCGGCCGTTCCTCGCCCATCGCCCCTACCGCTGCGCGTCAGCTCCGGATTCCGACCGGATTCCCTGCCCTCGCGGGCGCGACTGGCTCCCGAGCACCCTAACCGGACATACCACTACCCCATCAAGGTGATGTTCCTCGCTGCGGGCACCGCCACTCGTTCTGCTTTCGGGGATGGGTGGCGGACTCAGCGCTTTCCTCGCTGCGGGATCGTTTTCACAGGTGGCTCCGCCACATGCGAAAACGCTGTTCTCGCGAGGAAAGCGCTGAGAACCCGCGGGTGGTCGACCTGCGCGCGTGGTCGCTGCTCAGCGGCTTCCCCGCTGACAGGGAACGACCCCCGAGCAACGGACGAACAGACATCAGTCCGGTTGCAACATCGTGCGGATGTTCTCCACCGGCGGGGTTCGCTCCTCGAAGAGGCATTGCATCTGGTAGCCGTCGGCGGTCGCGGCGAGCCGGTCCGCCGCCGGAGCGGGCAGCACTTCGGCCAGCTTCTCCCGCAGGTGGACCAGCGAAGCACGGCTCACCGCGCGGAATTCCGGGTCGCGCATGCCGAGGACGTACAGCTCGTAGGTGACGACGCTGGTGCCGCGCTCCGCGGTGAGGTGGTGGTGGACCAGCTCGGCGAGCCGGGCGACGACGGTGTCCGCGGTGACCCCGCGCAGCCACTCGTCGAGGGACTCGGCGCGGGAACGCAGCACCCGCCTGCTCGCCTCGATCAGCAGCGCGCGCACCGATTCGAAGTGGTAGGCGACGGAACCGACGGGCACCCCGGCCTGCTGCGCGGCGGCGCGCGCGGTGACGCGGGAGGTGCCGCCGTCGCGGATCAGCTGGATCGCGGCGTCCACGATCCGCTCCCGCCGTTCGGGATCATTCGGGGTGTTCTTCGGCCGCACCGCGTTCCTCCCGCGAATCCCGCCTCGCCAGGTTGATCATCGCGACGCCGCCGATCACGCACGCGACGCCGAGCCATGCCACCGGGGGCAGGTGGTCGGCGAACAGCACCGATCCCAGCAGCGCGACCCCGGCCGTCCCCGCGCCGGTCCAGATCACGTAGGCCACGCCCAGCGGGATCACCCGCAGCGCCCGCGACAGCAGCACGACCGTCGCACCGTAGCCGACCACCGCGACCGCCGACGGCACCGGCGCGGTGAAACCGGCGGAGGCCCGCAGCGCCAGGGTGGCGACGATCTCCAGCACGATGGTGCCCGCGAGGTGCGCCCACGCCCGGCGCGCCGCGCTCATCCGCCCGTCCCGGTGCCGAGCAGCACGATGCCGAGCAGCGTCACCGCCATGCCGCCGAGCTGCACCCGGCTGGTGCGCACCGCGAAGAAGACCCGGTCCACGGCCACCAGCACCACCGCCGCGGCGCCCGTCCACACCGCGTACACGAGTCCGACCGGCAGCCGCTGCACCAGCCAGGACAGCAGCACGGTCGCGATCGCGTACCCGGCGATCGCCGCGATCCCCCAGCCCCAGCGGGTGAATCCGCGCGAGGCCCGGGTGCACAGCGAACCGCACAGCCCCGCGGCGATGGCCAGGCACAGCATCCCGAACGTCATGCCGACAAGAGTATGTACAGCTGTTCATAAATGGCAAGCGGCCGTCCCGGCGGACCCTGCGGCACCGGCGTCCGGTGATCCGGCAGGCTTGTCGGGGTGCCGCGGTCGCGGACCACCCGCTCGGTGGCTGCCCGCACGCTCGGACGGTGCGGTACTGACGAGCACGGGATTCCTGGGGAGGAAGCATGCAGCTCGACGACGAGCCAGGCGAGGTGAAGGCGGGTCGCGCGGCGCGCGCCGCGCGGGCCGGGGCGCGGTCGTTTCGCGCGGCCGCGCACGGGCTGCTCGCCGAACCGGACCGGCTGCGCGCGCTGGCGCGGCGGCGGTACGACGCGTTCCGGCAGCGGGAGGCGTGGGAGCGGTTGCGCGCGATGCCGGTCGGCAGGCTCCGCGAAGCCGCGCAGGGCAGGCTGCGGCTCGGCGAGCTGGAACGCGCCGGCTTCCGCACCGTCGCCGACGTGGCCGCCGCGACCCCGGAGCGGTTGCAGACCGTGCCCGGCGTCGGCCCGGCCATCGCGCGACAGGCCGCGGACGCCGCCGGGCGCCTCGCGCAGGCCGGCGCGCAGGACGTCGTGGTGCGCCTCGACCCGGACCGGCGCGATCCGGAGCACGCCGCGCTGCTGGCGGCGGTGCGCGCCTGGGAACTCGCCGGAGAGCGGATCTCCGCGCTGCAGGAGGAGATCCGGCGCGGGCTCGGCACCCTCGACGAGCTGGAACCGCCTGCGCAGCGGACCCGCAGCAGGCTGCGGATGTGGTTCACCGGGGCCGGTCGCGGGGGCGCCGCGCTCGACGCGCTGGCGCGGCTGGACGGGCTGCTCGCCGAACCCGGCATCCGGCAGGTTCGCGCCACCGCGGCGGACGCCGTCGGCGCGGAGGAGCGGCTGGCGCCCGCGGCGCTGTGGCAGGACTACGAACGCCGCGCCGCCACCTACAACACGCTGCTCGCCGAGCTCACCGGCCACGCCGGGACCGCCGCCGGAGCCGCCACCGGGCAGCTGCCGCCGGAGCAGGAGCGGCAGGTCACCGCGACCGGGCTCGACACCGGGCTGATGCGGGTCGCGCTGCGCGGCTACCAGGCGTTCGGCGCGAAGTTCGCCCTGGCGCGGCGGAAGTCGATCCTCGGCGACGAGATGGGCCTGGGCAAGACGGTGGAGGCGCTGGCCGCGATGGCGCACCTCACCGCGCGCGGCGGCACCCACTTCCTGGTGGTGTGCCCGGCCGGAGTGCTGATCAACTGGGTGCACGAGACGTCCCGGCGCAGCGCGCTCGTGCCGCACCCGCTGCACGGCCCGGACCGGGACGCAGCCACCCGCGAGTGGCTGCGCGACGGCGGGGTCGCCGTCACCTCGTTCGACACCCTGCAACGGCTGCGCGGGGTGGCGGACGCGCCGCTGTCGATGGTCGTGGTGGACGAGGCGCACTACGTGAAGAACCCGCAGGCGCAGCGCTCCCGGGCGGTGGTGTCCCTGGTGGGCCGGGCGGACCGCGCGCTGCTGCTCACCGGCACCCCGATGGAGAACCGCGTCGACGAGTTCCGCACCCTCGTCGGCTACCTGCAACCGGAGGTGGCCGCCCGGCTCGACGCGCGGGACGCGCTGGCGCCGGGCCGGTTCCGGCGGGCGGTGGCACCGGTGTACCTGCGGCGCAACCAGGAGGACGTGCTCACCGAACTGCCCGAGCTCATCGAGCTGGAGGACTGGGTCGAGCTCACCGGCTCCGACGACACCGCCTACCGGAACGCGGTGGCGTCGGGGAACCTGATGGCCATGCGGCGCACCGCCTACGAGCAGGCCGGTTCGGCGAAGCTGGCGCGGCTGCGGGAGATCGTCGAGGAAGCCGCGCAGCAGCGGTGGAAGGTCGTCGTGTTCACCTTCTTCCGGCCGGTGCTCGCCGCCGTCCGCGAGGCCGTCGGGCCCGCCGCGATGCCGAAGGACCTGGACGGCCACCTCACCGACAAGCAAGGGCTCGTCGACGAGTTCTCCGAGCGGGACGGGCACGCCGTGCTGCTCGCCCAGATCGACGCGGGCGGCACCGGGCTCAACATCCAGGCCGCGAACGTGGTGGTGCTCGCCGAACCGCAGCTGAAACCCAGCGCGGAGGAGCAGGCCATCGCCCGCTGCCACCGGATGGGCCAGACCCGCAAGGTCCACGTGCACCGCATCCTCGCCAAGGACACCGTGGACCAGCGGCTCCGCGAACTCCTCGAGGGGAAATCGCGCCTGTTCGACGCCTACGCCCGGGAGAGCGCCGCGAAGCTCACCGACCCCGAGGCGCTCAACACCCGTCCTCTGGACGAACGCCGCCTGCACGACGCCACCGTCCCCGTCGAACGCCGCATCGTCGAGGTGGAACGCGACCGCCTCGGCCTCGGCTGATCCTCACCAGGTGACGGGAAGGGCGTGCAGGCCGAAGATGGCCGCGTCGTTCTTGAGCGGGATCTCGTCGAGCGCGGCCGTCGGGCGCAGGCCGGGGACCTTGCGGAACAGGGTGTTGTAGACGATCTCCAGTTCCATCCGGGCCAGGTTCTGGCCGAGGCACTGGTGCGGGCCGTAGCCGAACGCGACGTGCTGGCGGGCGCCGCGCTCCACGTCGATCTCCTCGGGGCGCTCGAACGCGGCCGGGTCGCGGTTGGCGGAGCCGCCGAGCGCGAACACGCCCTCCCCCGCCTTGATGGGCTGGCCGCCGATCTCCAGGTCGTCCTTGGCGATCCGCACCGTGATCAGGTCGGTGATGCTGAAGTAGCGCAGCAGCTCGTCCACGACTTCGAGGGTGCGTCCCGGTTCGGCGATGACCCGGTCCCGCAGCCGCGGGTTCTGCATCAGCGCCAGCGAGCCCAGCGAGATCATGTTGCCGGTGGTGTCGTGCCCGGCGGTCAGCAGCAGGAACGCGAGGTCCACGAGCTCGGCGTGGTCGTAGGAGCGCTCCTCGGCCGGCTTCGCGGCCTGTCGGCTGAGCAGGTCGTCGCCGGGCTCCGCCTCCTTCGCCGTCACCAGTTCGTCCAAGTAGGACTGGAGGTCGAAGAAGGCGCGCTGCCGGGCCAGCGGCGGCTCGGTGGTGTTGAGCATCGTCGAGGTGCGGTCCTCGAAGAACTCGTGGTCGGCGTAGGACACGCCGAGCAGTTCGCAGATCACCAGCGACGGCACCGGGAACGACAGCGCGCGCACCAGGTCGGCGGGCTTCGGCCCGGCCAGCATCGCGTCCACCGCCTCGTCGACGATCTGCTGGACGCGGGGGCGCAGCGCCTCGGTCTTGCGCACGGTGAACTCGCCGACGACGGCGCGGCGGGCGCGGGTGTGCACCGGCGGGTCCATGCCGGCCAGCGACAGGGTGGAGTCGTTGTCGCTCTTGGCGAGCTCCACCATGTGCGGGAAGTCCGGGTCACCGCGGTCGGAGCTCAGCCGCGGGTCGATGAGCGCCTTGCGCACGTCCTCGTAGCGGGTGACGATCCACGCGTGCTTGCCGGTGGGCAGCAGCACGCGCTGCACCGGCGAGTTCTCCCGCAGTTCCGGGTATTCGTCCGGCAACCGGTACGGGCACTTCCGCGGCGGCGGGAACGCCAAGGCGGTGTCGTCGTGTTCGACCATCTCGGTCACAGCAGACCATCCCTCATCAACGATCGGCGGGGAGGTGAACGGCCCACCGGCCCGCGTTCCCGGGACGGATGGGCCATTCACCTGGGTGGACCCGCGGAGATCAGGCGGGCTTCTCGGCGGTCAGCAGGACCGAGCCGAACTCGTCCACGTCCACCATGTCGGCGGGGCTGAACTTCGTGTCCGCCTCCTCCTGGAAAACCGGGTCGAGCTGGTCGTTGGCGGCGCTCATCTGCTGGAAGGTGGGGCGCACGCTCTGCTCGGTGATGTCGAGCAGTTCGGCGAACCGCAGCCCGGCGCGGCGCAGCATCGGCAGGTAGTCGTCCCCGTCGGCGAGGGTCATGATGAAGTCGCGCAGGCAGCGGTCCACGTGCTCCTGCTTGTCCGCGGGAATGGGGCCGCGGGCGAAGAAGTCGGTGAGGGTGAGCCGGCCGCCGGGCTTGAGCACGCGCTGGATCTCGCTCAGCACCTGCTCGCGGTCGGGCATGTGGAAGATCGACTCGATGGCGATGGCCGCGTCGAAGGAGGCGTCGGGGAACGGCAGGTTCATCGCGTCGGCATGCTGGAACTCGACCTGGCCGGCGAGCCCGGCGTCCTGCGCGAGCTCGGTGGCGCGGCTGATCTGGTCCCGGCTGATGGACACGCCGGTGACGTGGGCGCCGGTGCGGGCGGCGATGCGGCTCGCGGGCTGGCCGAGTCCGCAGCCGACGTCGAGCACGCGGTTCCCGGCCCGCAACCGCAACCGCTCGGTCATCATGTCGGTGAGCCGGTCGGCGGCCTCCACCAGCGGCACCTCGGTGTCGTCGAGGTCCCAGAATCCGAGGTGCAGGCTGCCGCCGGCGCCTTCGGTGTCGAGCGCGGTGAGGCGGTCGTAGAGCAGGCCGACCTCTTCGGGGACGGACAGGGTGGTGTTCTGGGCGGACATGGTGGCCTTCCTTCTGTTCTCACTGGACCGGAGCGGTTCGGTGGCGTCCGCGCGATCGGCGGCGACCTGGCGCCCGGAGGTCGTTGCTGTGCCGGGGAAGCTGCGTCGGGGATTCCGTGCTGTCGTGGAGAAACCGGGCCGCGTCGGAGGCTGTCGGAGAAACGGCGCCGCAGCGGAGTTCCGCCGCCGCGCGGGGAAACCGTCCTGCCCCGCACGATCGGGGCACACCGGAGATCGGCCGCGTCAATCGAAAACCTTTGCTGCGCCGAGGAATCGTGGCGTGATCGAGGAACCGCACCCCTCCCGGAAACTACACCGGCCGCGGGCCGACGTGGGACTCTTCCGCGGATTCTGCCGGAACCACTGGGGAATTCACTGGTCTTGATCTCCTGGTCGGATCAGTCGACGCGCACGAGGGTCTTGCCGGTGTTCTTCCCGCCGAGCATGTCCAGGAAGGCCTGCGGGGTGTTCTCCACTCCCTGCACCACGGTCTCCCGGCACCGCACGTCGCCGCGGGCGAGCCAGCCGCCCATCTCCGCGAGGAACCGGTCCTTGACGTGCTCGTAGTGGCCCACCAGGAATCCGCGCAGCGTGATGCCCTTGCCGATGGCCTGCACCAGATTCCGCGGCCCCACCACCTCCCCGCGCTCGTTGTACTGGGAAATGGCGCCGCACAACGCGAATCGGGCGCCGGGCCTCGCCAGCAGCAGGGCGGCGTCCAGGTGGTCGCCGCCGACGTTGTCGAAGTAGACGTCGAACCCGTCCGGGGAGGCCTTGACCAGTTGCTGCCAGATCGGCCTGTCCCGGTAGTCGAAGGCGCGGTCGAACCCGAGTTCCTCGGTCAGGTAGCGCACCTTCGCCGGGCCGCCCGCCGAGCCGATGACCTTGGCGGCGCCGCGCAGCTTCGCGATCTGACCGACGATCGAGCCGACGGTGCCCGCCGCGCCGGAGACGAACACCGTGTCGCCGGGCCGGAACTCGGCGGCTTCGAGCAGTCCGGCGTAGGCGGCGTGGCCGGGCATGCCGAGCGCGCCCAGGTACGCCTCGGGCGGGGTGGCGGTGGTGTCCACCCGGGTCGCGCCGGCGGCGCCGACCACGGCGTACTCGCGCCAGCCGAGCCCGTGCAGCACCACGTCACCGGCCGCGAGCTGCGGGGACCGCGACACGAGGACTTCGCCGACCGCACCACCTTCGAGGGGTTTGCCGATCTGGAACGGCGGCACGTAGGTGCGCACGTTGTTCATCCGGCCCCGCATGTACGGATCGACGCTGAGCACCAGGTTGCGCACCAGCACCTGGCCGGGCCCGACGTCGGGCAGGTCGGCCCGGGCGACGGTGAAGTTCTCGGGGACCGGCATCCCGTCCGGCCGGGAGGCCAGCCGGATCTCGGTTCCCGCGGTCGGCGCGGTCATCAGGACCTCCTCGTATCAGCCGACGGGTTCGGGCCGGGGGCCAGGGTGGCCTGCCAGTGCTCGACGGCCGCGCCGATGGTCTCGACGGCACCGTCCAGCAGCAGGCGGCCGATCTCGTCCACGTGCCGGTGCTGCCACGGGTGCAGCTCGGTGCCCCGCACCCAGTCGTTGAAGGCGCCGAGCGCGGGACCGGTGTGCACCTGGCGGTTGACCTTGTCGTGCTCGTCGCCGCTCATCGCGAGCTTGGTGCTGTAGTGGAAGTACCAGCGGAACAGCCGCGCCAGCTTCAGCTTCGGCTGCTGCTCGGCCTGCGCGATCTGCGCTTCGCGGCCGCGGGAGCGCAGGTGGGCGCACACCTCGTCCCACACCTCCTCGGCGCTGCGGCGGAAGTAGGTGCGTTCGACGAGTTCCCTGGTGCGCAGCGGGATCTGCTCCCAGCCGTCGTAGTGCGCGTGCAGCGCGAACAGCTTGTTCGCCCGCGTCGGGAAGAACACGCCCTTGCGCAGCACCTGCACCTGGGCGCCCATCTCGAACATGTCGCCCGCCGGGGCGTAGCCGGTGTCGTCGACGCCGATGTCCTGCAGCACGTCCTTCACCGGCGCGCTCATCGCCGATTCCGCGGTGCACTGGTTGATCGAGCCGGTGAGCACGTAGTCGGCGCCGAGCAGGAACGCGGCGGCCACCGCCGACGGCGTGCCGATACCACCGGCGAGGCCGAGGCAGATCGGTTCGGCGTAGCCGTGCTCCCGCACCGCGCGCTGCCGCAGCCCCAGCATCGCGGGCATCAGCACCGCCGCGATGCCGCCGTCGGTGTGCCCGCCGGAGTCGGCCTCGACGGTGAGGTCGTGGCTCATCGGCACCTGGGCCGCCAGCCGCACCTGTTCGTCGGTGAGCGCGCCCTCCGCGCGCAGTCCGTCCAAGATGGACCGCGGTGGTGGCGCCAGGAACTCGGCGGCGATCTCGGGACGGGACACCTTCGCGAGGATCCGGTGCTCGCACACCGGTTTCCCGTCCGGACCGGCGCGCAGCCCGCTGGCGCGGAACCGCACCAGCGCCGGGGTGATCCGGACGAACGCGGAGGCCTCGACGGTGCGTACGCCGAGCCGCAGCAGCAGCTCCACCTGCTCGCGCTCGGCCGCCGGATCGTCGTGGTCGGCCAGCAGGTTCACCCCGTAGGCCCGAGCGTCCGGCAGGCCGCGCTGGATCTCGCGGACGCCGCGCTCGACCTCGGCGGGCGGGAGCCCACCGGTGCCGAGCACGCCGAGCATGCCGGCACGGCCGAAGCGCACCACCATTTCCGGGGAGGCGACCCCGCGGTACAGCCCGCCACCGGCGTAGGCGTAGCGCAGGCCGTGGCGGCGGCGGAACACCTCGCTGCCGAGGTGGGTGGCGCGCTCGTCGGCGGCGGGAGGCCCCGTCGGCACCACCGGCGGTGCGGAACTCCCGTTGACCGGCGCGGTTCGCTCCGGAGCGCGGGGCCGCGCCGGTTCCGGGCTCGGGGCCGGTTCCGGACGCCGCGTCGGTTCGACCACCGGTTCCGGACGCGATGCCGGTTCTGGTCGCAGCGCCGGTTCGGCCACCGATCCCGGACGCGGTCCCGGTTCGGCCACGGCTTGCGGTCGCGATCCCATATCGGCCACCGGTTCCGGACGCGATGCCGGTTTCGGCCTCGGGGCGGCTTCGGCGACCGGTTCCGGCCTCGGCGCCGCGCGGATCTGCTCGACGAGCTTGCCGACGACGCGCCCGCCGAGCTCCACGAACTCGGTGACACCCGCGTCCAGCAGGTGCCGCACGCCTTCCGTCCACCGCACCGGGCTGACCACCTGCTCGGCCAGCAGCCGCGCGGTCCCCCCCGGCGGGTACGGCAGCGCGGTGGCGTTCGCGATCACCGGTACCAGCGGATCACCGAGCCGGAATTCCGCCAGGTAGCGGGAGAATTCGTCCTTCGCGGCCGCCATCAGCGGGGAGTGGAACGCGCCGGAGACGTTCAGCCGGGCGCAGCGGACCTCGCGCGCCTCCAGGTACGGCACCAGGTCGCCGATCACCTCGACCGCGCCGGAGACGACCTGCTGCGCGGGCGCGTTGTCGTTGGCCACGACCAGCGAACCGAACCCGCCCTCGTCGAGCAGTTCCCGCAGCCGCGGCGGTTCCAGCCCGAGCACGGCGACCATGCCGCCACCGCGCGCCTGCGCCATCAGCTCCCCGCGGCGCCGCACCAGCCGCAGCCCGGTGGCGAAGTCGAAGGCGCCCGCCGCGTGCAGCGCGCAGTACTCGCCGAGGCTGTGCCCCGCGTACCGGTCGGCCGTGCCGCCGTCCTCGCGCCACCGCCGGTGCGCCAGGGTGCCGACGACGTACAGGGCGGGCTGCGTGCAGCGGGTGTCGCCCAGCTCCTTGTCCGGGTCCTCCAGGCACAACCGCCGGATCGAGCGGCCGAGGATCTCGGAGGCCTCCTGCTCGGCGTCCGGGTAGGCGTCGAACAGCTCCTCCCCCATGCCGCGCCGCTGCGCGCCCTGCCCGGGGAAGATCACCGCCCGCACGTCAGCGGCCTCCTTCCGGACCGTACAGCCGGTCGCAGAGCCGCAGCAGCTTCTCCAGCGAGGCCGGCGCGGTCATCACCTCGGAGTGCATCGAGGTGTCCACGTCGATGGTGAAGAAGTCGTCCAGCCGCTCCGGCCACCCCAGCCAGTAGTCGGTTCCGTCCACTGTGGGCAGTGCGTCGTTGGGGAACAGCACCATGTAGTCGCGGAAGGCGCCGAAGAACTCCCGGCTGGCGTTGCGCAGGTAGTAGCAGCTCGGCCCGTCGGGCTTCGGCAGCGGGTGCAGCTCGTAGCGCTCGGCCTGGGTGGCCTCCAGGTAGCGGGACAGCTGGCGCACCCGGGACCGCAGCTGCGACTCGGTCTTCTTCACGCCGCGCTCCAGCGCCTTCGCGATCAGCGAGTCCAGGAACGCCGGGCCGTCGAGCGTCGTGTCCACCTCGTCCCGGCGCAGGATCGGCATCCCGCCGCTGTGCGATTCGAAGCTGTTGTTGCCGAGGATCAGGTTCGCCGCGCGGAAATCGCTGACCTTCGACACCACCTCGGGGCTGAAGTCACCACCGACGATGATCTCGTTGGCCCGGTTGGTGGAGTCCGCGTCGAGGGTGTCGAGCATGACCAGCGTGCGAACCTCGGCGCCGCGCAGCTGCAGCTGCCGCACCACCTCGTAGGCGAACAGGCCGCCGAGGGAGAAACCGCCGATGTCGTACGGGCCTTCGGGCTGCACCGAGAGGATCAGGCCCGCGTAGAACTCGGCCATCGGGATCTGCCCGGTGAGGATCTCGGTGTCGTCGATCCACCCCTTCGGCTGGATGCCGTAGAAGGGGCGCCGGGCACGGGCGGCGACCGGGGCGTACGACTCGACGCCACCGTTGCCGTGGTGCACCCAGAAGATCGGGCGGCCCGCGGTGACGCCGTTCATCCGGACCAGTTCGGGGAAGTGCGCCGCCGGGACCGCTTCGGTGCGCGGGGCCGGGATCAGCGGCGGCACGGGTTCGGCTTGCACGGGTTCGGCTTGCACGGGTTCGGCTTGCACGGGTTCGGCCGGCACGGGTTCGGCGACCGGGGGCTCGGCGACCGCGGATTCGGCCTGCGCACCGGTGGCGGCGGCGATCGCGGCGGTGACGTCCTCCAGGGTGTCGCAGTCGGCGATCACGTCGAGGGTCAGGCCGGCGTCGATGTGCGTCTGCGCCTGGGTGAGGAACTGCATCATGAAGATCGAGTCGAAGCCGTAGTCCCGCAGCGGGGCGTCCGGCGGCAGTTCGGCGGGATCGATCTCCAGCAGCGAGGACATCAGGTCGGCGACGACGGGCGCCAGGTCGGCGGCCGTCGCTCCGGAACCGCTGTCCGGTTCGGGAGCCGTGCCGGGCCCGGAGCCCGCGTCGGGGGCCGGTTCGACGGCCCGCGCGGCGGATGCGTCCTCGGCGGGAACAGCGGTGGAGGCGGGCGCGAACCGCTCCCGCAGCCGCCCGAGGTCCCCGTCCAGCGCGATGACCTGCGGTACCCGCGCCGCCCACGCGCGGTGCAGCGCGTCGATGCCGACCCGGGCGCGCATCGGGCGCATGCCGACCGATTCGAGCAGCGTCACCGTGGAGGCGTCGCCGCCCATGCCACCCTTGTCCCACAGCGGCCAGTTCACCACCAGCGTCCGCCCGGACCGCTCGCCGTCGGCCACCAGCGCTTCGCGGTGCGCGGCGTAGCCGTCCATGAACGCGTTCGCGGCGGCGTAGTCGGCCTGCCCGACGTTGCCGAACGCGGCCATCGAGGAGTAGCCGATGAAGCAGTCCAGCGCGGAGTGCGCGGTGGCCTCGTCGAGGTGGCGCAGCCCGGTGACCTTCGCGGCGAACACGTCGCGGACGTCGGCGGCGGACTTGCGGGCCAGGAAACCGTCCCGCAGCACCCCGGCCGCGTGCAGCACGCCGTGCAGCGCACCGTGCTGGGCTTCGACCTCGCGGACCGCCTGGCACACCGCGTCCCGGTCGGCGACGTCGAGGCTGCGGTAGTCGGCCTTCGCCCCGGCCGCGCGCAGCCGCGCCAGCAGGTCCTCCTGGTCGGGCCCGGCGGGGCTGCGGCCGCAGAGCACCAGCGCCGGGGACTGCACCCGCGCGGCGATCTCCTCGGCGGCCAGCGCGCCCAGCCCACCGGCGCCCCCGGTGATCAGGTAGACCCCGCCGTCGCGCCACGGCAGCTCCGGCGCGGGTTCGGGGATCTCCCGCCACCGCGAGGTGCGGCGGTCGCCGTCGCGGTGGCGCACGGCCTCCTGCTCGGTGTCGGCGGCGTCCCGGCGCAGCCGGTCGGCGAGGTCGGCGGTGCCGGGCCGGTCGCCGAGCTCGATCCACTGGGTGCGCAGCTTCGGGTGCTCCAAGTACGCGGTGCGCAGCATCCCGCTGAGCCCGCCGAGCCACGGCGCCTCGGCCGGGGTGACCACCTGGACCAGCCGCGGCGCGGGCTGGCGGGCCTGGTCCCGGATCAGCTCCAGCAGCCGCTGCGCGTAACCGGTGTAGCGGTCCTCGATGCTCCCGGTGCCCTGCCAGTGCTCGCAGCCGCCGCCGAGCAGCCCGCCGAGCGCGGTGGCGTCGACGTCGGGCAGTTCGCACAGCACCACGTGGTGGTTGAGCTGATCGGGCGCGTCCGCAGGCGCGGGCGCGCTCCGCCAGGCGGGTTCGAGCAGCAGCGCGATGTCGCCGGTCTCCGCGGCACGTGCGGTCTCCGCGGCCCGCACGACTTCCGGAGCCCGCCCGGTTTCCGCAGGCCGCACGGCTTCCGGAGCCCGCTCGGCTTCCGCCACCGGCGCGGGCGTGCTCGCGGCGCCCTGCTGCGGCCGGGTGCTGAAGCCGAGCACGCGCACCCGCACCGCGCCGTCCTCGTCGCACAGGTCGACGTCCAGCCGCCGCACCCCGGAGTCGCGGCGGTCGTCGGCGGCGCGGCGCACCACCGCCCACCCGGAGCTCGGGGTGTGCCCGAGCAGCTGCACCTCGCGCACTGCGAACGGCAGCGCCGCCACGCCCGGCTCCCCGCTCTGCTCGCCGAGCACCAGGCCGAGCGTCGTCTGCAGCGCCCCGTCCAGCATGCTCGGGTTCAGCGGGAACGAACCGGTGGCCGCCGCCGGCAGCCGCAGCCGGGCCACGGCGAGGTCCTCGCCGCGGTGCAGCTCCTCGATGGGCTGGAACGCGGGGCCGTAGCCCATGCCCATCCGGTCGAACAGCGCGTAGATCTCCGCTCCGGCGTGCCGGGCGGGGCAGATCGCGCGCAGTGCTTCGACGTCGTGCACCTCGGCGTCGCCGGTCAGCGCGGGGTCGACGAGCGCGGTGCCCTGGGCGTGCACGGCCCCGGATTCGTCGGCGCGCACCTCGAACCGGTCGGTCGCCGGGTCCAGTTCGACCCGCACCGAACGCGGGTCGGTGACGGCGAGCGGCCGCAGCCAGGTCACGTCCCGCAGCCGCACCCCGCGGTCGGCGCCGAGCGCGTCGCGGGCGAACTCCAGGTAGGCGGCACCGGGCAGGGTGGGGGTGCCCCCGACGCGGTGGTCGCGCAGGTAGAAGTCCTCGGCGTGCAGCTCGCGGCGGTGCGGCCCGCCGGAGCGCCGCGGTGCCGCGGCGGGTTTCGGCGCGGCCTCCGGCAGCGCGGACGATTCGTCGGGAGCGGGCACCCCGTCGGCGATCCAGTAGCGCTGCAAGCGGAACGGGTAGGTCGGCAGCGGCAGCCGCCGCATCGACCGGCCGGTGTGCAGCCGCCGCCAGTCGAAGTCGAAACCGGTGACCCACAGCTTCAGCAACCGTCCCAGCTTGCCCTTCGCCACCCAGCTGTCGATGGCGACGGCGATGTCGTCGTCGCCGACCAGCTCGCTCCACGGGCCGCGGCGTTCGGCACGCGCCCGGTGCAGGCCGTGCGCCTTCTCCCCGGCGAGGTGGGTGGCGATCCGCTTGCGCACCTCCGCCACCGAGTGCGCCAGGAACGCGATCCGCTCCGGCATCGCCACCCGGCCCACCTGCAGGGTGTAGGCGAGGTTCGGCAGGTCCTGCTCGGCGATGCGGCCGGCGTCGAGGTGCTCGGCGAGGCGGCGCACCCGCGCTTCCAGCGTCTCCGGGGTCGCGGCGGAGAGCACGATCGCCACCGGGCCCGCCGCGGGCGCGGGCTGCTCGGCGCGCGGCACGTGCTCCTCCAGCACGACGTGCGCGTTGACGCCGCCGAAGCCGAACGAGCTCACCCCGGCGCGGCGCGGCAGCTCCCGGCCGTCGGCGCCGCGCGGGGCCGCCCACTCCTGGTTCTCCCGCACCAGGTGGAACGGGCTGCCGTCCAGGTCGATGTACGGGTTGACCTCCTCCGCGTGCAGGCTGCGCACCAAAGTGCGGTGGCGCAGCTGCAGCAGCACCTTCAGCACGCCGGCGATCCCGGCCGCGAGCTCCAGGTGCCCGATGTTGGTCTTCACCGAGCCGAGGCCGCAGTGCGCCGCGGTGACCGGTTCCCCGGCGTAGAGCTCGGTGAACGCCTCCTTGAGCCCGTTGATCTCGATGGGGTCGCCGAGCTCGGTGCCGGTGCCGTGCGCCTCGACGTAGCCGACGGTGCGCGGATCGATGCCGGCCTTCGCGTAGGCGCGGCGGATCACCGCGGCCTGCGCCTTCGGGTTCGGCGAGGTCAGCGAATTGGCCCGGCCGCCGTGGTTCTCGGCGGTGGCGCGCACCAGGCCGTGCACGTGGTCGCCGTCGCGCTCGGCGGCGGACAGGCGCTTGAGCACCAGCATCCCGACGCCCTCACCTCGGCCGTAGCCGTCGGCGCCGGCGGAGAACGTCTTGCAGCGCCCGTCCTCGCTGAGCATCCCGGAGCGGCTGAAGCTCACGTGCCCGTCCGGCACCACGATGGTGTTGATGCCGCCGACGACGGCCATCGCGCACTCGCCGCGCTCGATGGCGGCGACACCGCGGTGGATGGCGACGAGCGAGCTGGAGCAGGCGGTCTCCACCGGTTCGCTCGGCCCGTGCACGTCGAGGAAGTAGCTCATCCGGTTCGGCCCCACCGAGGGCACGCTGCCGGTCGGGGTGACGCTGCGCCCGCGGGCGGCGCTGCGGTCGGACAGCAGCCCGTAGCCGGTGTCGTTGGTGCCGATGAACAGGCCGAGGTCGGAGCCGGCGAGGTCGTCGGCGGAGTACCCGGCGTCCTCGATTGCCTTCCACACGTACAGCATCAGCAGCCGCTGCTGCGGGTCCATGTGCACCGCGTCCTTGGGGGCGATGCCGAAGAACAGCGGGTCGAAGTCGGCGACGCCGTCCATGAACCCGCCGTGCTTGACGTTGGTGCGGCCCGGTTCCTGGCGCGGGTCGCCCCAGTGGGCGCGCCAGTCCCAGCGGTCGGCGGGGACTTCGCCGATGCAGTCGCGGCCGTCGCGCAGGTTCTCCCAGTACTCGTCGAGGTCGTCGGCCTGCGGGAAGCGGCCGCTGATGCCGACGATGGCGATGGGGTCGTCGTCCGGGTCCGGGGCGGCCGGGCCGGGTCCGGTGGCTGGAGCGGGACGGGTCGGTGCGGCGGGCGCGGTGGGTGCGGCGGGACGGGTCGGTGCGGCGGGTACGGTCGCTGGAGCGGGCCGGTCCGGTGGGGCGGCGGCCGGTGGTGGTCGCCGATCGACCTGCGGCGGCGGCGCGACCACCGCTGCCGGGATCTGTTGCGGCGCAACGGGTTCCGGTTCCACCGCCGTGCCGAAGACCGCCGCCAGGCTCGGTCCGTGCTCGGCGGCGACGAAAGCGCTGAACGCGCGCAGCGTCGGGTGCTCGAAGAGCACGGTCGGCACCAGGTCCAGGCCCAGCGACTCGTTCACCAGGTTCACCAGCTGGCTGATGATCAGGGAGTCGAGCCCGTACTCGCTGAGCTCCACGTCCACGTCCAGGTCGGTGGGGTCCACCTTCAGCAGGCCGCAGACCTTCTCCACCACGACCTCGCACACCTGCTCCGCGAGGTCACCGGCGTCCGCGGTGGCCCCGGCCGCGGTGCCGCGATCTTCTCCGGTGGCACCGGGATCCTCCGCGGTGGCCGGGATCGCGGGCGCGCCGTTCTTCCAGGCGCGGAGCAAGCGGAGCGCCTCGTCCTGACCGACCCGGCCCTCGCTGATCAGCAGGTGCAGTTCGTCGAGCGATTCGATCGGGGTGCTCATGCGAGGCTCCTCTTGAACTCGTCGGCGCTCAGCGAACGCCTGCCGATGGCTTCGATCAGGTCCAGCAGGTGCGCGTCCTCGTCCTGCGGCGCCTCCGCGGTGCCGGTGTCCGGGGTGCCGGTGTCCGCGGTCCCGGCGTCCGAGGTCCCGGTGTCCGGGGTCCCGGCGTCCGAGGTCGCGGCGCCGACCCGGCGGACGCTGAAGCCGCGCAGCCGCACGCAGACCTCGCCGTCGTCGTCGCACACGTCGAGGTCGATGCGGCGGACCTCGCCGCCGTGGTCGTCCTCGGCGAACCGGACCACCGCCCAGCCGGTCTCCGGCGTGGGGCGCAGCACCTCCAGCTCGCGCAGCGCGTAGGGCAGCGCGGCGCCCGCCGCATCGCCCTGGTCGAGGAACAGCCCGGCGGTGGCCTGCAGCGCGCAGTCGAGCAGGCTCGGGTTGAGCACGAACTCGGCGTCGCGGGCCGCGGCGGGCAGCACCAGCCGGGCCACCGCCCGGCGCGAACCGGTGTGCAGCGACTCGACGGCGCGCAGCGCGGGACCGTAGTCCATGCCGAACCCGCGGTAGCGCTGGTAGCAGGCGTCGGTGTCGAGCACCGGCCCGTCGCAGTCCGCGCGCAGCGCCGCCAAGTCCAGCCGCTGCGCCGGGTCCTGCGGGCGGCGGCGGAGCTGGCCGCGGGCGAACGTGGTGCGCTCCCCCGCTCCGTCGGCCGCGTACACCTCGTAGTCGGCGCCGTCATCGGCGCGGGCGGTGAGCGCGACGTGCACCTCGGTCTCGTCCCGGACGGTCAGCGGGCGCAGCCAGGACGCCAGCCGGACCGTCCAGCCCAGCTCCTCGCCGGTGGAGCGGGCCGCGGCGGCGCGGGCCAGCTCCAGGTGCGCCACCGCCGGCAGCACCGGCACCGCGGACCCGCCGCCTGCGGCGGAGTCGGTGCCGGGCCGCCAGCCGGACACCACCGACATCACCTCGTCGCGGACCCGGTGGTCGTCGAGGAAGAACTCGCGGCCGGTGAAGCGCGAGGTGTAGCGGTGCTCGGCGAGGTCGGAGGTGTTGGCGTGCACCAGCGGGTGCAGCCGGCGCGGGGCGCCTGCGGCGGGCCGGGTGGTGTCCATCCAGTAGCGCCGCAGCCGGAACGGGTAGGTCGGCAGCGGCGTCCGGCGCGGCCGCGGACCGGTGTGCAGCCGTGCCCAGTCGACCTCGGCGCCTTCGACCCACAGCCGGACCAGCCGGTCCAAGTCCACTTCGGACATCGTCGTGAGATCGCCGGATTCCACCGGCGCCTCGGGCGGTTCCGCACCGCGCACGACCTGTCCGGTGTGGACGTTCGGGTGGGTTTCTCCCCGCAGCCAGGCGGCGATCCCGTCGCGGAGCTCGGCGACGGTGCTCGCCAGCACCGCCAGCCGCTCCCGCATCGGGGTGCGCCCGGTCTGCGAGGTGAACGCGATCGAGGGCAGTTCCGCGTCGGTGCGCCCGTCCAGCGCGGCCAGCCAGTCGGCGGCGTAGCGGCGCAGCACCTCGGGGTGGCTCGCGGAGAGCACCACCGGCAGCGGGCCGGTCGGCGGCTGCTCGGCGGCCGGGCGCGGCACGTACTCCTCCAGCACCACGTGCGCGTTCACGCCGCCGAAGCCGAACGAGCTCACCCCGGCGCGGCGCGGCAGGTCCCGGCCGTCGGCGTCGCGCGGCGCGACCCAGTCCTGCCCCTCGCGCACCAGGTAGAACGGGCTGCCGTCCAGGTCCACGTACGGGTTGATCTCGGCGCAGCGCACGCCCTGCACGAGCCTGCGGTGCCGCAGCTGCAGCAGCACCTTGATCACCCCGGCGGCGCCCGCGGCGAGCTCCAGGTGCCCGATGTTCGTCTTCACCGAGCCGACGCCGCAGTGCGGCTCGGCGACCTCGGCGCCCGCGTCGGCGTAGAGCGCGCGGAACGCGGCCTTCAGCCCGTTGACCTCCACCGGGTCGCCGAGCTTGGTGCCGGTGCCGTGCGCCTCCACGTAGCCGACGGTGCGCGGGTCGATCCCGGCCTCGGTGTAGGCGGCGCGCAGCAGCGCGGCCTGCGCCTTCGGGTTCGGCGCGGTGAGCGAGTTGCCGCGGCCGCCGTGGTTCTCCGCGGTGGCCCTGATCAGGCCGTGGATGTGGTCGCCGTCGCGCTCGGCGTCGGAGAGCCGTTTGAGCACCAGGAACCCGACGCCCTCACCGCGGGCGTAGCCGTCGGCGTCCGCACCGAACGTCTTGCACTTGCCGTCGGGGCTGAGCATCCCGGCCTTGGAGATGCTGATGTGCCCGTCGACGCTGACCATCGTGTTCACGCCGCCCGCGATGGCCAGCGCGGACTTCCCGTCCCGCAGCGCCTGCACCGCGCGGTGCATCGCGACCAGCGCGCTGGAGCAGGCGGTGTCCACCGGCTCGCTCGGCCCGTTCAGGTCCAGGAAGTAGCTCATCCGGTTCGGGCCCATCGAGGGGGCGGCACCGGTGATGTCGTAGCCCTCGATCATCGGCTGGTAGCGGGTGACCAGCGTGCTGTAGCCGGTGCTGGTGGTGCCCGCGATCAGCGCCGTGTCGGTGCCCGCCACGTCCGCGGCCGAATATCCGGCGTCCTCCAGCGCCTTCCACACGTGCAGCATCAGCAGCCGCTGCTGCGGGTCCATCAGCTCCGCTTCCTTCGGCGAGATGTCGAAGAAGAACGGGTCGAAGTCGCCGACCCCGTCCATGAAGCCGCCCGCGATGACGTTCGTGCTGTTCGGGTCCTTGATCGGGTCGCCGTAGTGCTCGCGCCAGTCCCAGCGGTCGGCGGGGACCTCGCCGGTGCAGTCGCGGCCGTCGCGCAGGTTCTCCCAGTACCGGTCGAGGTCGTCGGCCATCGGGAACCGGCCGCTCATGCCGATGACGGCGATCGGCTCGGGCACCGGGCGCGCGGTGGCGGCGGATTCGGCGAGGGGTGCCGGTGCCGGTTCCGGTCTTGGTGCGGGGGCCGGTTCCGGCGCGGGCGCGACCTGCACGGCGTGCTCGGCGAGCAGGTGGTCGGCCACCTCGCCGAGCGTCGGGTGCTCGAAGAACAGCGTCGGCGCCAGCGACAGGCCGTACGCGGCGTTGAGCTCGTCGGCGAAGCCGGTCAGCGTCAACGAGTCGAAGCCGAACCGGGTGAGCTCGGCGTCGGCGGTGATCCGCTTCGCCGGCACGTCCAGCAGCACCGCGACCCGCCCGATCAGCTCCCGGACCAGTGCCTTGCGCACGGTCCCCCCGGTGTCGGCGGGGGCGTCGGGCTCGCGCCGGGCCGGTGGGTTCAGCGACCCGAACTCGTGGTCTTCGAGGAGGTGATCCACGACCTCTCCCAGGGTTGGACGTTCGATGAAGGACTTGGGGGCGACGGTGCCGCCGTGCGCCGCTTCGACCCGCCCGGCGAGCGCGGTCAGCGACACCCGGTCGAAGCCGTAGTCGGCGAGTTCCACGTCCGGGTCGATCTCGTCGGCGCGCACGCCCAGCACCGCCGCGGCGTGCCCGACGAGTTCGGCGAGCAGGCTCGCGCGGTCCGGATCCCCCTCCGCCGCAACGGTTTCCGGCCCGGAGAGCAGCGTGGCCTCGATCCGCGCCCGGTCCCCGCAGATCGCCAGCACGTGCGGTTCACCGCTGCCCCACGCCCGGTGCAGCGCGGTCACGCCCTGCTCGGGACGCATCGGGACCATGCCGACCTCGGCGCGCATCCGGGCGGCGGTGGCGTCGTCCACGCCCATCCCACCGGTCGCCCACAGCGGCCAGCCGACCACGAGGGTCCGGCCGCGCCGCGCCCCCCGGGCCCGCAGCTCCTCGCGGTGCGGCGCGTAGGCGTCCAGGAACGCGTTCGCCGCCGCGTAGTCGCCCTGCCCGGTGTTGCCGAACGCGGACAGCGAGGAGAAGCCGCAGAACACGTCCAGGTCCACCTCGGCCGTGACGGCGTCCAGGTTCGCGAACCCGGTGGCCTTCGCCGCGAGCACCTCGCGTACCTCGGCGCGGTCCTTCCGCGCGAGGTAGCCGTCCCGCAGCACCCCGGCCAGGTGCAGCACGCCGTGCAGCGCGCCGTGCTCGGCCAGCACCTCCCGCACGCAGCGCTCGACCTGCGCGCGGTCGGCGACGTCGAGCGGGCGGTAGCTCGGGTGCGCGCCGGCGTCGGCGAGTTCGCGCAGCAGCTCCGCAGGCCCCTGCGCGGACCGCCCGGCCAGCACCAGCCGCGCGCCGGGTGCGCGGGCCGCGATCGCGCGGGCGAAGGTGGCGCCGAGCCCGCCGGCACCACCGGTGATCAGGTAGGTGCCACCGGCCCGCCACGGCGCGACCTCCGGTGCGTCGTCCAGCGCGCTCCAGCGCGGCACCTCGCGGTGCTCGCCGTCGCGGCGCACCACCACCA
Organism: Saccharopolyspora sp. 7B; assembly: GCF_020177435.1. Taxonomy (NCBI): domain Bacteria; kingdom Bacillati; phylum Actinomycetota; class Actinomycetes; order Pseudonocardiales; family Pseudonocardiaceae; genus Saccharopolyspora; species Saccharopolyspora sp. 7B. The sequence continues at coordinate 26,274 of NZ_JAIUKC010000093.1, forward strand.
CGTCGGTCGCGGCTTCGGCGCGCAGCAGCGCGGCCAGGTCCGCGACACCGAACGGGGTGGCGACCTCGACGAGCTGGGTGCGCAGCTTCGGGTGCTCCAGGCGGGCGGTGCGCAGCAGTCCGGCGAGCGCGGCGGAGATCCGCCCGGCACCGGCGGCGGGCACCACGACCTGCAGCAGCACCGGTCCGTCGCGCAGCGCGGAGATCGCCGCGCGCAGCCGGGCCAGCACCGACTCGGCCTGCGCGGTGAAGCGTTCCGCGAGGTCGTCGGCGTGCGGGAGTGCCGCGCAGCGGACGCCGAGCCGGTCCTGCAGCGCCTGCGGGTCGACGCCCGCCCCGGCCAGCAGCACTTCGCGGCGGGCCGGTGCTTCGGTGGTGGCGGTCGCCGGTTCGGGGCGCCAGCCGACGTGCACCAGGGTCGGTTCGGCGTCGGCGGCCGGGTTCCCGAGTTCCGCCGGGTCAGCGGTTCCGGCCGTTCCGGCGGATCGGGCGGAGCCGGCAGGTCGGGTGGTTCCGGCCGCCCCGGTGACCCCGGCCGCTTCGGCGGGCGGGACCGTCCCGGAGGTCCGATCGGCCCCGGCGGGCTCCTCGGCCGGCAGCAGCCGGGCGGTGAACCCGAGCAACCGCACGCACACCGCGCCGTCCTCGTCGCACAGCTCGACGTCCATCCGCCGCACCGCGCCACCGCCGTCCGCCGCGGCCGGGCGCACCACGGCGTACCCGGCGGCCGGGCTCGGCGCGTGGACGCGCACGTCCTCCAGCACGAACGGCAGCGCGGCGGCGACCTCGCCGGCCCCGGTCAGCGACAGCCCGAGGGTGGCCTGCACGGCCGCGTCCAGCACCGCCGGGTGCAGCGCCCAGTCCGCCCCGTCCCGGGCCGCGTGCGGCAGCCGCAGCCGGGCGACCACGAGCCCGTCGCCGACGTGCAGCTCCTGCACGCCGCGGAAGGCGGGGCCGTAACCGATGCCCATCCGGTCGAAGTGCGCGTAGAACTCGGTGTGCTCGATACGCCGCGCGCACGCCGCGCGCAGCGATGCGACGTCCAGGTGCCCGCCCGGCTCCGCCGGACCGGCCTCCACGAGCCCCTGACCGTGCTTCCCGGCAGCGGTGCTGATCTCGAAGGTGTGGCCGCCACCCTGCTCGCGCAGCGCGATGCGCAACCGCACCGGTCCGGGAACCTGCAACGGCCGGGACCACACGACGTTGCGCAGCCGCGGGTGCTCGACGCCCGCCGCGCGGGCCGCCTGCACCGCCGACTCCAGGTAGGCCACCCCGGGCAGCACCGGCACCGAGCGCACCCGGTGGTCGGCGAGGAAGAACTCGCGTCCGGTCAGCTCGACCGCGTCCCCGGCCAGCGGGGATCGCGCGACCCGGCTGGTGCCGGGCCAGTACCGCTCCCCGGCGAACGGGTAGGGCGGCAGCGGCGTGATCCGGAACCCGCCGTCGGCGAACAGCGGCGCGAAGCGGAAGTCAAGCCCCTGTGCGAAGAACTCGGCGAGTTCGATCAGCGCGGGCCGGGAACCGTCGCGGAGCAGCCCGTCGACGCGCGCCGGCACGGCCGGGTCCCGGCGGCGGTGGCCGTCGGCGGTGGTGCCGGTGACGACCTGTTCGGCGGTGCCCGCGCGCAGCCACTCCCGCAGCGCGGAGATCAGCTGCGCGCGGTCGGCGACCACCGCGGCCCACCGGTGCGCGCAGTGCCTGCGCCCGGTGGCCAGCGAGTAGGACACGTCCCCGAGGTCCAGCTCCGGGTGCTGCTCGGCGTGCGCGAGCAGCCGTTCGACCTGGCTGCGGCGCACCTCCTCGTCCTGCCCGGACAGCACGACCAGCCACGCGGGGCGCGCGGCGTGCCCGGCCGGCCGGGGCGGGGCCTGCTCCAGCACGGCGTGCACGTTGGTGCCCGCGGCGCCGAACGAGCTCACCGCCGCCCGGCGCGGCCCGGTCGCGGGCTCCGGCCAGGACCGCAGCTCGGTGTTCACGTAGAACGGGCCGCCGTCCAGCCGGATCTCCGGGTTGATCTCGTCGAAGTGCAGCGTCGGCGGCAGCTGCTCGTGCTCCAACGCGAGCAGCACCTTGAGCACCCCGGCGACCCCGGCGGCGAACTGGGTGTGGCCCACGTTCGTCTTGATCGACCCCAGCGCGGTCCCGGCCGCGGGCGCATCGCCGAAAACGGCGCGCAGCGCGGCGAACTCGATCGGGTCGCCGAGCGGGGTGCCGGTGCCGTGCGCCTCGACGAGCTGCACGCTCGCCGGGTCGATGCCGGTGCGCTCGTACACGCGGCGCAGCAACCGTTCCTGCGATCCGGCGCTGGGCGCGGTCAGCCCGTTGGTGGTGCCGTCCTGGTTCACCCCGGAGCCGCGGAGCACGCCGCGCACGTGGTCGCCGTCGCGCAGCGCGTCGGATAGCCGCTTGAGCACCACCACCCCGGCGCCCTCACCGGGCACGAAACCGTCGGCGCGGGAGTCGAAGGTGTGGCAGCGTCCGCGGGTGGAGAGCATGTTCGCCCGCACCGCGGACCGGTAGAAGATCGGCGTGGACTGGACGAACACGCCCCCGGCCAGCGCCATCGAGGTGTTCCGCTGCCGCAGGTCCTGGCAGGCCTGGTGGATGGCCACCAGCGAGCTGGAGCAGGCCGTGTCCACCGAGATCGCCGGTCCCTGCAGGTCCAGGAAGTAGGAGATGCGGGAGGCGATGACCGAGGAGATGTTGCCCCACAGCGCCTGCGGCGGCGCGTCGTCGCCGAGCAGCTGCTGGTAGTCGCTGGGCGGCCCGCCGACGTAGACGCCGCAGCCGCTGCCGTCGAGCCGTTCCCCGGCGTGGCCGGCGTCTTCGAGGGCGTGCCAGCACTCCTCCAGGAAGAGGCGCTGCTGCGGGTCGGTGCAGGCGGCCTCCTTGCCGGACATGCGGAAGAACCAGGCGTCGAACCGGTCGATGTCCTCGACGAAGCTGCCCTGCTGCCGCGCCCCGTCGGGGCCGAGTTCGGCGGTGAGGTCCCAGCGGGTGACGTCGCCGACGAGGTCGTCGCCCGCGGCGAGGTGGCCCCACAAGACCTCGGCGTCCGGGGACCGGGCGAAGCGGGCGGCGAGGCCGATCACGGCGATCGGTTCGTCCTGCTGGGGATTCGCCGCGGAGTCCGATGTGGACTCCGCGGGGCGCGGACCATCAGTCGTCCCGTTCTCGACGACACCGCCCGCGCCGTGGCCGTTCGGGCTCGTTCCGCTCGGTGCGGAACCGTTCGTGCCGTGGCCGTTCGAGTACGTCCCGTTCCCCGCGGAACCGCCGGTCCCGTGGCCGTTCGAGCTCGACCCGTTCCCCGCGGAACCGTTCGTGCGGCCGGCGACCTCGGACTCGGCGGCCGTCGCACCGGCCGACACGTCGAACCCGTTGGCGGGCAACGAGTTCAGCGCGTGCTCCTCGGGTTCGGCGAGCGAGCCGCGCAGGACGGCGGCGTGCGCGTCCAGCAGGTGCGCCACCAGCCGTTCCAGCGAACTGTGCTCGAACAGCGCCGTGCTCGGCAGGTCCACGCCGAGTGCCGCGTTGACCGCCCGCACCAGCTTCACGCTGAGGATCGAGTCCACGCCGAAGTCGGAGAAGGACGCCTGCGGGTCGATCTCGTCGGGTTCCATCATGAGCACGCGGGACAGCTCGCCGAGCACCCGCTCGCCGACCAGGTAGCGCAGCGACGCCTCGTCCAGCGCGGGCCGGGCGGTCGCCGGAGTCGGCGCCGCGGCGGCGGCTCCGCGGCTCGCCCGCTTCGGCGGCTCACCCGACACCCAGTAGCTCTTGCGCTGGAACGGGTAGGCGGGCAGCGGGGTGCGCCGCACGTCCAGCCCGGCGAACAGCGGCGCGAAGTCCACCGCCGCACCGGACAGGTACCGGTCCCGCACCGCCTCGTGCCCGGGATCGCCCGCGACGGGCGCGCCGTCCAGCCAGCCGGACAGCTGCCGCAGCAGCGATTCCCGGTCGGCGGCGACGAACGCGACGCGGTGCGCGTGGTGGTCGCGTCCCCGCGCGAGGGTGTGGGCGACGTCCCCGAGCACCGCCTCCGGCGCGACGTCCAGGTGCGCCCGCAGGTCGGCGACGCGCTGCCGCAGCGGGGCCTGCTGCGGGGCGGAGAGCACGAACAGGTGGGTGCCTCCGGTGTCGCCGCGCGGGGCCGCCGGGACGTCCTCGACGACGAGGTGCCCGTTGGTGCCGCTGAATCCGAACCCGCTCAGCCCGGCGGTGCGGCGGCCGCGGGAGTTCGGCGTCCACGGCCGCAGCTCGGTGTTCACCCGGAACGGCCCGCCGTCCAGCCGGATCGCCGGGTTGAGCTGGTGGAAGTGCAGCGAGGCCGGGATCTGCCCGTGCCGCAGCGACAGCACCAGCTTGAGCAGCCCGGCGACGCCGGCGGCCGAGGTGGTGTGCCCGAGGTTCGTCTTGATCGAGCCGAGCGCGATCGGCCCCGGCGCCCCGGCGAACGCGGCGGACAGCGCCTGGCACTCCAGCGGGTCGCCGAGCTGGGTGCCGGTGCCGTGCGCCTCGATCACGCCGATCTCGGCCGGGTCGATGCCGAAGTCCTCGTGCACCTGCCGGATCAGGCGTTCCTGGGACAGCGCGCTGGGCGCGGTGATGCCGTTGGTGGCCCCGTCCTGGTTGACCGCCGAGCCGCGGATCACGGCGTGCACGTGGTCGCCGTCGGCGAGCGCGTCGGACAACCGGCGCAGCACCACCACGCCCACGCCCTCACCGGGCACGAACCCGTCGGCGGCGGCGTCGAAGGTGTGGCAGCGCCCGGTCGGCGACAGCATGCCGCCGCGCCCGGCGGCGAGCTGGGTGCCGGGGGTGGTGGTGACGCTGACCCCGCCGGCGAGGGCGAGCTCCGTCTCCCCCGCCCACAGGCTCTGGCAGGCCAGGTGCACCGCGACCAGCGAGCTGGAGCAGGCGGTGTCCACCGCGATCGCCGGGCCGTGCAGGTTCAGGTGGTAGGCGACGCGGCCCGGCACCACCGACGGCGCGTTGCCCCACGCCGCCTGCGCGGGCGGGGCCTCGTCGAACCGGTCGGCGTAGTCGCCGCCGGTGCAGCCGACGTACACGCCGCAGCGGCGGCCGCTGAGCTCGGCGCTCGCGTGCCCGGCGTTCTCCAGCGCCGCCCACGCCTGCTCCAGCAGCAGCCGCTGCTGCGGATCGGTGTAGGTGGCCTCGATGCCGGTGAGGTTGAAGAAGTTCGCGTCGAACTCGTCGATGCCGTCCAGGAAGCTGCCCGCCCGGCAGTCCAGGTCGTCCACATCGGACAGGTCCCAGCGCTCGATCGGGCCGACCAGGTCGTCACCGGCGGCGAGGTGCCGCCACAGCGCGTCCACATCGGGAGATCCGGCGAACCGGCCGCTGATGCCGACGATGGCGATGGGTTCCCGGGTGCCGCGGGATTGCGCCGCGGGTGCGGCGGTGCTCGGGTCCGGTGCGCCCGCCGAGGTTCGTCCGGCCGCGACGGCGGATTCCGCTGCCCGGTCGGTCGATTCGCCGGCCGGAACAGTGGATTGCCCCGACGGGAAGGAGGATTCCGCTGCCGAGAAGGAGGATTCACCGACCAGAACGGAAGATTCCCTTACCTGGGCGCCATTTTCCGCCGCCCGAGCGGCCGGTTCCGGCACGGCGGGCAGCTCCGGCGCGTGCTCGGCGGCGATGTGCGCGGCGAGCTGCGCGACGCTGCGGTAGTCGAAGATGACCGTGGTCAGCAGATCCACGCCCAGTTCCTCGTTGAGCCGCTGCACGAACTTGGCGCCGACGATGGAGTCCAGCCCGTAGTCGGCGAACGCCTGCTCCAGGCCGATCCGCTCGGCGGGCATCCGCAGCGCCTCAGCGAGCGCGGCCAGCACCACGTCGCCGACCGTCGTGGTCGCCCGCTCCACGACCGGTGCGGCCTGCGCGGCCTGCGCGGCGACCGGCGCGAGCTCGGTCACCTGCGGTTCTCCCCTCGGCGCACGGGCGAGCCCGTCGCTGTGCGCGACGACGATCTGCTGGCCCAGCGCCAGCGCGTCCGCGGCCGGGTGCGCCAGCCCGGTGAAGCCCTCCTGGTGCAGCACCCGCCGCCAGCTCTCCGGCGACAGCGCGGGGCTGCCGGGCGCGCGAAGCTCGGGGTCGTCGTAGAGCCACCAGCCGTCCAGCAGCCCGAACGTGAGGTGGTTGACCAGGTAGAACCCGCTGATCTCGTTGAGCGCCAGCAGCCCGCCGCCGCGCAGCAGCGCCTTCGCGTTCCGCAGCGCGGGCCGGATGTTCTCCGTCGCGTGCAGCACGTTCGCCGCGATGACCACGTCGTAGGCACCGGCGTCCAGCCCCTGTTCCTGCGGCGGGATGGCCGCGTCGAACAGCCGGTAGCCGAGGAAGTCCCGGCCGGGCCCGAAGGTGTCCTGCGCGTTGTGCAGGAACGCCTGCGAGAGGTCGGTGTAGCAGTACTCGGCGAGCCGGATGCCGCTCCGCTCCACCGCGTCCAGCACCGGTCCGGTGGTGCCGCCGGTGCCCGCGCCGACCTCCAGCACCCGCAGCGGGGCGGCCGGGTCGGCGGCCCGCCTGGCGCGCAGGTGCGCCACGACCTGCTCGGCGAGGACCGCGTTGAAGTGCTCGGCGACCCGGTTGTCCCGGTACACCCCGGCGACCAGGTCGAACGAGCCCTGCGGGAACAGCACGTCGGTGGCGGTGGTGCGGCCGCGCAGCACGTCGCCCAGCGCGGGCAGGGTGCGCTCCAGCAGCCGCAGCGGGGCCCGCAGGTCCGCGTTCAGCTCGGCCCACCGCGGCGCTTCCCGCTGCCAGTCGGCGCGGGCCGCGGCCGCGTCCTCGGTGCCCGGGGCCCAGTTCCCGGCTGCGTCGATCAGCCCGTGCTCGGTGAGGGTGCGCAGCGTCGCGGTCAGCCAGCCGTCGAAGCGGGCGTCCACCCCGCGGGCGTGCTGCTGCGCCAGGTCCTCGGCCGGGTCCAGCCCGGCCGCGCGCAGTTCGGCGGCGACGCAGCGGCTCAGCGCCGCGTCGATCTCGCCCGGCACCGGTCCGGCGTGGTGCTCGGCGAGCGCGGCGGGCAGCGCCACCGGCGCGGCCTCGACGGCTCGGGTCGGCGAGGCGGGATGCTGCTGCAGGAGTTCCCCGGTCAGCGCGCCCTCGACCGGCAGCGGCCTGCCGAGGCGCATGAACCCGATCTGGTCCAGCGGCCCGGCCAGCAGCCGCTCGATGGCCCCCATCGCGGTGGCCGCGTCGATCGGCGCCAGCCCCATCGCGGTCACGTCGCGCAGCAGCTCATCCGGCACGTTGCCCCAGTAGCCCCAGTTCACCACCTTCACCGGGAACCCGAGGGCCTTGCGCAGCTCGGCGGCGCGGGCGTCCTCGAACGCGCAGGCCGCCGAGTAGTGCGCCTGGTTCGCGTTGCGGATGAAGCTCACCAGCGAGGAGATCAGCAGCAGGAAATCCAGCCGGTGACCCGCGAACACGTCCGCGAAGTGCACGCACGGGTCGACCTTCGCGCCGAGCGTCGCGTCCAGTTCGGACTCGGTCATCTCGGCCAGCGGCGTGTGGCTGAACACCATCGCCAGGTGCACCACGCCGTCGATGCGGCCGTGGCGGCGCAGCACCTCGTCCCGCATCCCGGCCAGCGCGGCCGGATCGGCGGCGTCCGCGGACAGGTACTCGGGGGCGCGGCCACCGGCGGCGACCTGCGCGGCCTTCGCCCGGATCGAGTCGTCCTCGGCGCGGCGTCCGACCCACACGACGCGGGCGTCGTGGGCGCGCAGCAGGTACTCGGTGAGCACGACCCCGAGGTCGCCGGCGCCCCCGATGAGCACGTACACGCCGCCCCGGCGCAGCACCGGCTCCGCCGGTGCCGGGACGTCCGCCACCGGCAGCAGCTGCCTGCGCAGGTACTGGCCGCCGCGGCGGGCGAACGGGTGCGCCCGCCGGTCCGCGGGCAGCGCGAACACCTCGGCCGGGACGAACGGTTCGCCGTCGGCGAGGTCCACGGCGCGCAGCCGCCAGTGCGGCTGCTCCTTCGCCAGCCCGCCGAGCAGCCCGTGCAGCCCGGCCTGCGCCGGATCGGCCGTGCCGGTGCCCTCCGGGTCGAAGGCGTCGCGGGTGAGCAGGGTGAGCCCGAGCGGCTCGTCGTCCAGGCCGAGCGCGGTGATCGCGCGCAGCACCCGGAACAGCCGCCGGGTCGCGGTGCGCTGCTCGGCGATCTGCCCGGCCGCGTCCGCCGCGATCCGCGTCGGGAACCGCATGATCACGTGGTCGACGGGGGTGGTGATCCGGTCCGCGTCGTCGGCGCCGAGCTCCACCAGGTGCGGGTGCCGCTCGCGCAGCGCGGCGAGCTCGGCGGGCTCCAGGCCGATGGCGACCAGCCGCGCGTCCCGGGCGGGGAACGGCTTGCCGCGCAGCAGCCGCGCCGGTTCCCACACGGGGTGCAGGGTGAGGTCGCCCGCGGGGATCTCGTGGGGTTTCGCGGTCGGAGTGGTGGAGTTCGGGGTCGAGGTGGCCGAGCTCGAGGTGACGGGGGTCGAGGCGCCCGGGATCACTGCGGTCACCTCGGCACCGGTGGCCGCCGCGGGCAGCGCCCGACTCCGGCCCTGGCTGTGGCTGTGGCTGTGGCTGTGGCTGTGGCTGTGGCCGTGGCCCTGGCCCTGGCCCTGGCCCTGGCCCTGGCCCGAGCCGACCTCCACCCGCACCACCGGGTTCGCGGGCAGTTCCCCGAGCCCGTCGGTGTACCAGTACTTCTCCCGCGCGAACGGATATCCGGGCAGCCCGACCTTGCGCGGCCGCGGCCCGTCCGCGTGCACCCGCGCCCAGTCGACGTGCAGCCCACCGGCCCACGCCTCGGCCAGCGGCGCGAGCTTCCCGCGCCGCACCCAGCGCAGCACGGTCTCCTGGAAGTCCTCGTCGGCGAGGAAGCCCTGCGCGGCACCGGTCTCGCCGTCGCGCACGTGCCCGCCCGGGGGCGTCCCGCCGCGCGCGCAGGTGTCCAACGCCTCGATCAGCGAGTCCAGGTCCCGCACCACCACGGCGAACCGGGCGCACATCGCCTCCCGGCCGACCTGCAGCGTGTAGGCGATGTCGGCGAGGTCCGCGTCGGACCACTCCCCCGCGCGCAGCGCGTCCCGCAACCGACCGGCGGACTCGCGCAGCCGCTCCGGGTCGGCGGCGGAGAGGACCACCAGGACCGGTTCCACGGCACGCGGCGCCGGCTCGGGAGCGAGGTGTTCTTCGACGATCAGGTGCGCGTTGGCGCCGCCCGCGCCGAACGCGGAGAGCCCGGCCAGCCGCGGCTCGTCGCCGTCGCGCTCCCACGGCGCGGCCTCGCGCTGCAGCACGAACGGGGTCCGCGGGAAGTCGATGTTCGGGTTCGTGCGCTCGGCGTGCAGCGAGGGCACCAGGGTGCCGTGGCGCAGCTGCAGCAGCAGCTTGCTCAGCCCCGCGATCCCGGCGGCCGACTCCAGGTGCCCGATGTTGGACTTGGCGGAGCCGATGGCGCAGAACTCGCGGTCCTCGGTGAACTCGGCGAACGCGGCGGAGAGTCCGGCGATCTCGATCGGGTCGCCCAGCGAGGTGCCGGTGCCGTGCGCCTCCAGGTAACCGATGCCGCGCGGGTCCACATCGGACTCGCGCCAGGCGCGGCGGATCACCGCGGCCTGCGCGTTCGGGTTCGGCACGGTGAAGCCGTGGGTGTGCCCGCCGTGGTTGACGGCGCTGCCGCGGATCACGCCGAGCACCCGGTCCCCGTCGGCCAGCGCATCGGCCAGCGGCCGCAGCAGCACGGCACCGACGCCCTCGCCGGGCACGTAGCCGTCGCCGCCCTCGCCGAAGCTGCGGCAGCGCCCGTCGCTCGCCGCGAACCGGCTCTCGCCGATCATCAGGTACTTGCTCGGGTGCAGCGACAGGTTCACGCCCCCGGCCAGCGCCACCCCGCACTCGCCGCGTTCCAGCGCGCCCATGGCCAGGTGGATCGCGGTGAGCGACGAGGCGCACATGGTGTCGACGGCGATGCTCGGGCCGCCCGCGTCGAAGAAGTACGAGACGTGGTTGGCGATGGAGGCGAGGCTGCCGGGCACCACCACCGGGTCGCCCAGCGCGGTCCGCTCGGCGCCGTGCAGCTGGTACTCGGAGTACATGGCGCCGACGAACACGCCCACGTCCCCGGCGTCGGCGCCCACCCGCGCCCGGGCGGCGGCGCGCAGCGCGTCGCGGGTGTAGCCGGCGTCCTCCAGCGCCGAGTACGCGGTTTGCAGGAACAGCCGCTCCTGCGGGTCCATCGTGGACGCCGCCTTCGGGGAGATGCCGAAGAACAGCGGATCGAACTCGTCGACGCCGTCCAGGAAACCGCCCCACTTGGCGTAGGTCTTGCCGGGCACGCCGGGCCGCTCGTCGAAGTAGCGGTCGTGGTCCCAGCGGTCCACCGGGATCTCGGTGATGCCGTCCCGCCCGGCGAGCAGGTTCGCCCAGAACTCGTCGAGGTCGCGGGCGCCCGGGTAACGCCCGGCCATGCCGACGACGGCGATGGCGGTGCCGTGCTCGGCGGGCACCGGCTCGGCGGCGGCCGGAGCGGCGGCGGCCGGAGCGGCGGCGAGCGAGGTGACGACGGGCGACGTGGCGGTGGCCGGGCTCGCGGTGCCCGAAGTCGCAGCGGCCGGGCTCGCGGTGCCCGGGCTCGCGGTGGCCGGACTCGTGGTGTCGGCCGGTGCCTGGACGGCCGCGGCCGCCGGTTCCTCCTCCGCGGTCACCCCGACCAGCGCCGCGAGCGCCGCCGGCTGGGTCCGCAGGAAGTGCGCCACCAGCCCGTCCACGTCGCGGACCTCGAAGAACAGCGTGCTGCCCACCCCGTCGAGCACCCGGCGCACCGCGTCGGTCAGCTGCACCACCAGGATGGAGTCGATGCCGTAGCGGTCGAAGGACACGTCGGAGCGGATGTCGGAGACGGGCAGCTGCAGCGTCTCGGCCACCAGCCCCCGGAAGTAGTCGGCGGCGGCATCCCGGACTCGCCGCTCACCATCCACATCGGACGAACGGCTTTCCGCCGCCACTGCTGGGTTTTCGACCGGTTCGGGCGCGGCGGCCGAGCGCACCGGAGCCGCGTCGGCCAGCACCCCGCGGAACGCGGAGCCCTCGCGCGGCTGGCGCACCACGCCGTCGCTCTCCGCCACGATCACCTGCTGGCCGAGGTCGTCGGCCCCCTCGGCACCGACGAACGCGCCGCGGAACCCGACCTCCGCCAGCAGCCGCGTCCAGTTCCGCGGGGACAGCCCGGGAGATCCGGCGATGCGCGGCGCCGGGTCGTCGTAGAGCCACCAGCCGTCCAGCAGCCCGAACGTGAGGTGGCTGAACACGATGTTGTCGGACAGCTCGTTGAGCAGCAGCACCCCGTTCGGCCGGGCCGCGGCCTTCGCGTTGCGCAGCGTGTTCCGGATGTTGCGGGTCGCGTGCAGCACGTTGGTGGCGATGACCACGTCGAACTGGCCGGGATCGGTGTCCTGCCCGGCGAGCGGCTGCTCCGCGTTGAAGATCCGGCCGTCCAGGTAGGGCGCGATCGGGCCGTAGGTCTTCTTGGCGTGCAGCAGGAACGCCTTCGAGATGTCGGTGTAGCGGTAGGTCTCGACGTGCTCGGCCCACGGCTGCAACCGGCGGAACACGACGGCGCTGGTGCCGCCGGTGCCCGCCCCGATCTCCAGGATGCGCAGCCGCGCGCCGGGGTCCTGTTCCAGCCGCCGCCGCAGGTAGTCGACGAGGGTGTCGGCGAGCACGTCGTTGAAGTGGTCGGCGACCGGGTTGTTCTTGTACACGGCCTCGACGAGGTGCAGCGAGGTGCCCGGGAACATCACGTCGGTGGCGGGGCGGCGCCCGGTGAGGATGTCCGGCAGCGCCCGCAGCGTGGTGTCCACCAGCACGGCCTGGGCGCGCTTGGCGTCCTCGGCGAGCCAGCGGTCCTTGTCCCGGTCCCAGTCCGCCCAGGCGGCGTCCAGGTCGACCGGGCGACCGTCGGTGCGGGCGTAACGGCCGTCGCCGTCGTGGCGCAGGTGCCCGGATTCGGTGAGCACGGTGAGGCTGTGCTGCATCCACCGCTGGTAGCGGTCCTGCACGCCGCCGACCGCGCGCCATTCCGCGGCGGTGGCGGCGCGGTCGTCGGCGAACAGCCCGAGCGAGCGCAGCAGCGCCCAGGTGATGCGCACCAGCGCGTCGTGCATCGACCCGGCGTGCCCGTCGGCGCCCGCTCGCAGCCGCGCCACCTCCTCGCGCCGGTCGGGCCTGCCCTCGCGCAGGGCCTCGATCAGCGACGGGGTGGTGGCGGGCAGGTGGGTCAGCGCGTCCGCGGAGTAGCGGCCGTCGATGCTGCGGGTGTCGGTGGCTTTGAGCAGCGCCAGCTGCGGGTGCGGGGAGGCCAGCAGCGCGTCGAACGCGGCCATTCCCTCCTCCGGTTCGATGGAGCCGAGCCCGAGCTGCGCCATCCGCTGCCGGTAGCCGTCGGCGGTGACGATGCCGACTCCCGCCCAGTAGCCCCAGTTCAGCACCTTCACCGGGCAGCCCAGGCGTTCCTGGAGCGTTTCGGCGCAGGCGTCGGCGAAGGTGCAGCCCGCCGCGTAGTTCGCCTGGCCGGGCGCCTTGAAGAACGCCTGCATCGAGGAGAAGAACGCGGCGAACCGCAGCGGCTGGCCCGCGAACACCTCGGCGAGGTTGACCGTCACGTCGGCCTTGGCGGCGAAGGTGGTGCGGAACCGCTCCTCGTCCATCCGGGCGAGGGTCTGGTCGCCGAGCACGATCGCCGAGTGCAGCACCCCGGTGATGGGGCCGTGCCTGCGCACGATCTCGTCGCGGGCACGGACGAGCGCGTCCCGGTCGGTGGCGTCGGCCCGCACGTAGTCGGGGCGGGGGCCGTGCGCGGCGAGCGCGTCCTGCTTGGCGGTGATCTCGGCGTCCTGCGGGCGGCGGCCGAGCCACACGACCTGCGTGCCGTGGTGGCGCAGCAGGTGTTCGGTCCACACCTGGCCGATGCCGCCCGCGCCGCCGATGGCGACGACGACGCCGCCGGGCCGCGGGGGCGCGGCGGTGGTGCCGGGCGCGGGGACTTCGAGCAGGCGCTGGCGGTACCACTCGCCGTGCCGGTGCGCGAGGGTTTCGCCGTTCGGGTCGGCCGGCAGCGCGCGCACCTCCGACCACGGCACCGGTCCGTCGAGGTCGGCGCCCCGGACCTGCCAGTGCGGGTACTCCTTGGCGAGGGTGCCGAGGAGCCCGTGCACCCCGGCCTGCGCCGGGTTAGATCCGGTGTCCCCGGGCAGCAGCCGCGCGCGCCGGGTGAGCGCGGTGAGGCCGAGCCCACGGGCGTCGGCACCTCCGGCCAGCAGCGCCTTGACCAGGCGGAACAGCGCTATCGGTGCCTGCTCGGGCCGATCGGTCGCCGGGGCGGTCCAGTACACGTGCTCGACCTCGGCGGGCAGCAGTCCGGTGAGCTGATCGACGGTGGCCTCGGCGGTGACGTCGAGGACGGTGGCGCCCGGGTGGTGGCGGCGCAGCTCCGCCTGCTCCTCGGGGGTGCCACCGGCGAGCACGACCCGGGCCTGCGGCGCCGGCCAGAGCGGCGCGTCCTCGTCCGCGGGCAGTGCGTCCCAGGCCGGGGCGAGCAGCGTGGCAGCGGGCTCCTCCGCACCGGTCACCTGGCGGGAGGCGTAGCCGCGCAGGCTCGCGCTGAGTCGTCCGCCGTCGTCGTACAGGTCGATGTCCACTTTGGTCACGTCCCGGTCGGGGGCGGGCTCGTAGCCCGCGGTGTGGCGCAGGTGTGCCCACATGCGCGCGGTGGTGGGGGTGAAGAGGTCGACGTGCTCCAGCGCGAACGGCAGCGCGGGGGCGCCGCGGCGTTCGGCGAGCGCGCCGGTCGCGTCGCCGTGCAGGCCGACGACGGCTTGGACGGCGCTGTCCAGCATCGCCGGGTGCAGCGCGAACTCGCCGGGATCACCGGTGTCCGCGGGCAGTTCCAGCCGGGCCAGCACCTCACCGTCCCCTATGGACAGACTTCGCACGGCGCGCAGCCGGTCGCCGTGCCGGATGCCGACGGCCTCCAGCGCGTCGTGGCACTGCTGCCGGGTGAGGGTGCGGCGGGAGCAGCGGGCGCGCAGCACGTCGAGGGATTCCGGTTGCGCGGCGGCGGGTTCCGCGATGCGCCCCTGGGCGTGCACCTCGGTGCCGTCGCGCAGCACCCGGAACGCGTCACCGTCGAGGCGCACCGCCAGTTCCGCGCCGCCCTCGGCGACGGGGAACGGCGCGGGCCACACCACGTCGCGCAGCCGCAGCGGCGCGGTGCGATCCCCGGTGGCGGCGCGGTGGGCGAACTCCAGCGAGAGCACGCCGGGCAGCACGGCCCGGCCGTTGACGTGGTGGTCGGCGAGGAAGAACTCGTCGCCGGTGAGCCGGGTGCGGTAGGCGGGGTTCACCCGGGTGGTGACCTCCGCGGTCCGGGCGGTGGCCTGCGCGGTCCGCGGTTCCACGGGCCCGGCGACGGCGGTGGTGGCGGGTGCGCCGAGGCCCGTCGCGGCGGGTCGTTCGATCCAGTACCGCTGCCGCTCGAACGGGTAGGTCGGCAGCGGCACTTGGCGGCGCGCGGCGGCCGGGAAGCTCGCGGAGAACCGGTCCACCTCGCCGCGCACGTAGGCCCGCGCGAGCTCCTGCGGTGCGAGCGCGCGGTCCCCGTCCGCGGGCCGCGGATCGGCGGCGGTCTCCCCGGTCAGCACCTCCGGCCCTGCGGTCCCGTCGAGCCAGCCGCGCAACCGCTCGGCCAGCGCGGGCAGGTCGGCGGCGGTCGTGGCGAGCCGGTGCGGGAAGTGCGCGCGCCCGGCGGCGAGGCTGTGCGCCACCACCCCGGTCGGCAGGCCCGGTTCCCGGTTCAGGTGCGCGAGCAGCCGCCGCACCACCTCGCGCAGCGCGGCCGGAGTCCGCGCCGAGAGCAGGAACGCGTGCTCGCCGGGGATGGCGGCGACCGGTCCGCCGCGATGCTCCTCCAGCACCACGTGCGCGTTGGTGCCGCTGGCGCCGAACGAGCTCACCGCGGCGCGGCGCGGCCCCGACGCGGGTTCCGGCCAGTCGCGGGTGTGCCGGTCGATGCGGAACGGACTGCCGTCGAGGGCGAGCGCCGCGTTCGGCTCGCCGAAGCCGGGCCAGCCGGGGATCCGCCGGTGCCGCAGCGCCAGCAGCGACTTCAGCACCCCGGCGATCCCGGCGGCGAATTGGGTGTGGCCCAGGTTGTGCTTGATGGTGCCCAGCGAGGCCGATCCGGCGGGGGCGCCGGCGAAGGCGCGGCTGAGCGCGCGGAACTCGATGGGGTCGCCGAGCTGGGTGCCGGTGCCGTGCGCCTCCACCAGCTGGATGCCGCCGGGTTCGACGCCCGCCGCGGCGTGCACCTCGCGCAGCAGCCGCTCCTGGGAGGCGGCGCTGGGCGCGGTCAGGCCGTTGGTGGTGCCGTCCTGGTTGACGCCGGTGGCGCGGACCAGCCCGTACACGTGGTCGCCGTCGCGCTCGGCGTCGGCGAGCCGCTTCAGCAGCACCGCGCCCGCGCCCTCCCCGGGCACGAACCCGTCGGCGCGGGCGTCGAAGCCGTGGCAGCGCCCGGTCGGCGAGAGCATGCCCGCGGGGCTCGCCGAGCGGTACAGCCGCGGCGTCGTCTGCACGAACACGCCACCGGAGATCGCCAGGTCCGTCGCGCCGGAGAGCAGGTCGCGGCAGGCCAGGTGCAGCGCCACCAGCGAACTGGAGCAGGAGGTGTCGGTGGTCAGCGCCGGTCCGCGCAGGTCGAGCTGGTAGGCGATGCGGGAGGCGACGACCGAACCCATCGTGCCCCACAGCGCCTGCGCGGGCGGGGCGTCGTCGAGGTGGTCGTGGTAGTCGCCGGTGTAGCAGCCGACGTACACGCCGCAGTTGCGCTCGCGCAGCCGTTCGCCGGTGTAGCCGCCGTCTTCGAGGGCGTTCCAGCACTGCTCCAGGAAGATCCGCTGCTGCGGGTCGGTGTAGGTGGCTTCGACGCCGGACATCGCGAAGAACACCGGGTCGAACCGGTCGATGCCGCGCAGGAAGCTGCCGGAGCGGCAGGTGATCTCGGGGCCGAGCTGCCAGCGGGTGACGGGTTCGAGCAGGTCCGCGCCCGCGACGAGGTGGTCCCAGAGGGCGTGCGGGTCTTCGGCGTCGGCGTAGCGGGCGGCCATGCCGACGACGGCGATCGCCTCCTCCCGCCCGGCGGCGGAGTCCGCTTCCGCCGCGGCGGTTCTCCCCGTTCCGGCGGGGAATCCCGGGCCGGTCGTGATCCCGTCCCGCTCGGCCCCGGGCGAGCGCAGCGCCGGACCGTAGGTGTCGAGCAGGTGGGTCCGCAACCGTTCGACGCTGCCGTGGTCGAACAGGTCCGTGGTCTCCAGCTCGGTGCCGAAGGCCGCGTTGAGGGTGTGCACCAGGTTGACGCCGAGGATGGAGTCCAGGCCGTGGTCGGCGAACGGGCGGCGCCGATCGATCTCGGCGATCGGCACGTCCAGTGCCTCGCCGACCGCGTCGAGCAGCACCCGCTCCACCTCGGCGGGGGAGGCCGCGGGCCGCTCGGGAGTGCTCGCGGCGGTGCCCTGCTCGACGAGGTCTCCCGCGGCGGCGCCGTTCGCCGCGATGCCTTGCTCAGCGAGGTCGTTCGCAGCGGTGCCGTTCGCGGGTGACGAGTTCTCCGCGCGGACGTCACCGGCGCCCCCGAGCGGGAACCGGCGCCCCGCGAACGGGTAGGCGGGCAGGTGCACCCGCCGCGCGACCGGCCGCAGCGCGGTCCAGTCCAGCGGCATGCCCTTCGCCCAGAACGCGGCGAGCTCGCCCAGCTCGTCCCGGGCGATCCACTGCGCGACGAGCGCGCGCAGTTCTTCCTTGCCCGCCAACGCGTTCAGCGTCTCCCGGGTGGTGCGGACCCGGCCGCGGTGCCACGGCCCGCCGCCGTCGGGGTCGGCGAGGAAGTCGCGCAGCCGCTCGCGGAATTCGGCCGCGGTGCTCGCGCGGAAGCACACCCGCTCGTCCATCGGTTCGCGCCCGAGCTGCAGGGTCGCGGCGACGGCGGGCAGGTCCGGGTCCGCGGCGGCGTCCAGCCACCCGGCGAGCTGCGCGGCGCGGGCCAGCAGGTCCTCGGTCGTGCGGGCGGACAGCGGCAGCAGCACCGCGTGCGGCTCGGCGGGCGCGACGGGCGCGGGCCGGTGCTCGGCGAGCACCAGGTGCGCGTTGGCGCCGCCCGCGCCGAACGAGGACACCCCGGCGATGCGCGGCCGGCCCGCCGCGGCCGGCCAGTCGGCGGCGGTGGTCTGCAGGACGAACGGGGTGGCGGCGAAGTCGATGTCGGGGTTGGGCCGTTCGGCGTGCAGCGTGGGCGCGAGCGCGCCGTGTTCCAGCTGCAGCACCGCCTTGGTGAGCCCGGCGACGCCCGCCGCCGCTTCCAGGTGGCCGATGTTGGACTTGGCGGAGCCCAGTGCGCACCGCTCGGCCTGCCCGGCGAACGCCTCGGTCAACCCCTCGACCTCGATCGGATCGCCGAGCCGGGTGCCGGTGCCGTGCGCCTCCAGGTAGCCCACGTCCCCGGCGGAGATGCCCGCGCGGTCCAGCGCCTCGCGCACCACGGCCGCCTGCGCGCGCGGGTTCGGCGCGGTGTAGCCGTTGCTCCGGCCGCCGTGACCGATGGCGGAGCCGAGCACCACCGCGCGGATCGGGTCGCCGTCGGCCTCCGCCCGCGACAGCGGTTTGAGCAGCACCGCCCCGACGCCTTCCCCGGGCACGAAGCCGTCACCGCCGACGCCGAAGCTGCGGCAGGCCGGCCCGGAGGCGAGCATCCGGGAGCGGCACAGCTCCACGTAGGTCGACGGGTGCAGGTAGAGGTTCACGCCCCCGGCGACGGCCAGTTCGCAGTCGCCGTGGCGCAGGTGCTCGCAGGCCTCGTGGATCGCGGTCAGCGAGGACGAGCACATGGTGTCGATCGGCATGCTCGGCCCGCGCAGGTCCAGCAGGTAGGAGACGCGGTTGGCCAGCGAGGCGAACGAGGTCCGCGGCGCCGCGTCCGTGCGCTGACCGGTCCGGTCGAAGCCGTTCTTGGTGATCCCGGCGAACACGCCGACGCGGCCGCCGTGCCGGTCGGCGATCCGCTCCCGGGTGTAACCGGCGTCCTCCAGCGCCGACCAGGCGGCTTCCACGAACAGCCGTTCCTGCGGGTCCACGTCGGCGGCCTCGCGGGGGGCGATGCCGAAGAACGCGGCGTCGAAGCGGTCGAAGTCGTCCAGGAACGCGCCCCACTTGCCGTAGCTGGCGCCCCGCTGCACGGCGCGCTGCGCATCGGGTTCGTGGAAGCCGTCCAGCGACCAGCGCTCGGCGGGGATCTCGCGGACGCTGTCGCGCCCGGTGCGCAGGTTGTGCCAGAACTCGTCGAGGGTGGGGGCATCCGGGTAGCGGCCGGTGAGGCCGATGATCGCGATGGGTTCGGCGGGATCGAGCGGGCGGGCGGGCCGCGGTTCGGTGCCGGCCGGTTCGGCGCTGGCTGATCCGGTGCCGGCTGATCCGGTGCGGACCGACTCGGCGCTGGCCGGGCCGGTGCTGAGCGACTCAGCGCGGGTCGGTTCAGCGCGGGTCGGGCCGGTGTCGGCCATCGGCTGCTCGGGCGCGCTCTCGGCGAGCCACCGCCTGCACCCCTCCGGGTCCCGTTCGGCGAGGTGCCCGGCGAGGTCGTGCAACGTCGGGTGCTGGTAGAGCAGGGTCTTCGGCAGCGCCCCGAACCAGCGCGCGAAGCCGCGGTTCAGCCGGGTCACCGCCAGCGAGTCGATGCCGAAGGAGTCCAGCGGCGCGGCCGCGTCGAGCTTCGCCGGGTCCAGCCGCACCGTCGCGGCGACCAGTTCCTTCAGCGCGGGCAGCACCGCCGCCCGCAGGTCTCCCGGTCGCTCCGGCACGTCGCCCTCCTCGTCGATGACCAGCAGTTGGGGTGCTCCGACGGCCAGCGCCTCGCGCAGGGCGCGCAGCGCGGTGCCGGTCGCGAGCGGGTGCCCGAAGCGGGCGGTGAGCGCCGGGATCTCCTCGGCGGCGACGCGCATGCCGCCGTCCTGCCACAGCGGCCAGCCGATCGAGGTGCTGGTCCCGGAGCGGGCCCCGGCGGCGACGAGCTCGGCGCGGTGCGCCAGGTGGGCGTCCAGGAAGCCGTTCGCGGCGGCGTAGTCGCCCTGCCCGGCGTTGCCGAGCGTCCCGGCGCCGGAGGAGAACGCGGCGAAGAAGTCCAGCGGCAGGTCGCGGGTGGCGTGGTCGAGGTGCACCAGACCAGCGACCTTCGGCGCCAGCACCCGCTGCGCCTGCTGGAAGGACTTGCGGATGAGGTAGTCGTCCTCGACGAGCCCGGCGGCGTGCAGCACGCCGTCGAGCCGGCCGTGCGCGCGCACCACGTCGGCGACGAGTGCGGCGACGGCGGCGCGGTCGGTGACGTCGAGGCGCCGGTACTCGCCGTGCGGCACCTCCCGCGACTCGGACCGCCCGCACAGCACCAGGTGCGCGCCGGGGGCGTGCCGGGCGGCGTCGGCGGCGAGCAGCGCGCCGAGACCGCCCGCTCCCCCGGTGATCAGGTAGACGCCGCCGGGTTTCCACGGCACCGGCGCGTCCGGGCGCGACACCGGTTCCCAGTCCCGCACCCGGCGGCGGCCGCCGTCGTACCGGACGTGCTCGTCGGCGGAGCCGAGCTCGGCGGCCAGCACCCGCGCGAGTTCCGGCCCGGCGGGGACCCGGTCGAACTCGACGAGCTGCCCGCGCAGCCCCGGGTCTTCCTGGGACGCGGTGCGCAGCAGCCCGACGAGTCCGGCGTACCCGGTCGCGGTGCCCGCCGGGCACACGACCTGCACGTGGCACGGGCCGCCCGCGGTGAGCACCCGCTGGAGCTCGCCGAGCAGCCGGGTGGAGGCGTGCTCGAAGCCTGCGGCGGCACCGTCAGCGCGACCGTCCACCTGCGCCACCGACACCGCGGCGGACCGCAGCGCGACGGCCTCGGTGCCGGGGACGTCGCAGAGCACGACGAGCCGCCGGGCGTCGACCGGTTCGGCGCCGGGCCGCGCCGGTGCGTCGCGCCAGATCGGCAGGCGGAGGATCTGTCGACTCACGTGGGGCTCCGTTCGGGGGCGCGGTGGCGCGGGCTCGTGGTCAGGCATCGCTGAGGGCGTCCGGTCCGAGGCGGTCGTCGAGGACCGCGTCCAGCAGCGCCGCGTAGGCACCGGTGTCGAAACCGGGCTCCGGGGATCTCCCTTCCACCACCGCAGTTTCCTCCGCGGGCGCTGCGGTTTTCCGCACAACCGAACCGGTTCCCGGCCGCGCACCGGGGTTTCCCCGGTCGTTCCAGTGGTTTCCGGGCGTGGCGTCCGGTACCCGGTACCGCTCGCGGGCGAACGGGTAGCCCGGCAACCGGAGCACGCCGGTACCCGCCGGGTGCAGCACCGACCAGTCCACATCGGACCCGGCGCACCACAGCCGCACGACCTCGTCGAGCCGCCCGTCCCGCAGCGCCCGGGCCACCTCCGGGGAGTGCGCGGTGCCGCGCCGCACCCCGGTGCCGCGCGAACGCGGGACACCGCCCACGTGCAGCCCGGTGCTGTCCCCGGCCAGATAGCGGTCCAGGGCGCCGGCCAGCTGCTCGACGCTGTCCGCGACCAGTCCGAGCCGCCGTTCCATCGCCTCCCGGCCGACCTGCAGGGTGTGCGCGAGGTCCGGCAGCGCGGTCGCCGGGGCGCCGCGCAGGTGGTCCCGCAGCCGCCGCGCGGCCTCCCGCAACCGTTCGTCGTCGCGGGCGGACAGCAGCACGGCCTGCGGTCCGCCGTCGGCCGGGGCGCGCCGCGGTCGCGGCGGTGCTTCCAGGACGACGTGCGCGTTGGCGCCGCCGAAGCCGAAGCTGCTCACCCCGGCCCGCAGCGGCCACGCCCGCCCGTCCGCGTCGGCGCGCGGCTCCCAGACCTGACCGCGGCGCACCACCTCGAACTCGCCGCCGGACAGCGGCAGGTGCGGGTTGAGCCGGTCGCAGTGCAGCGTCGGCGGGAGCTCCCGGTGCCGCATCGCCAGCAGCACCTTGAGCACCCCGGCCAGGCCCGCGGCCGATTCGGCGTGGCCGATGTTCGTCTTGACCGAGCCCAGCGCCCACGGCCGCCCGTCCGGGCCGGGCCCGCCGAGGTCGCGATAGGCGGTGGCGAGCGCGTTGACCTCCACCGGGTCACCGAGGGCGGTGCCGGTGCCGTGCGCCTCGACGTAGCCGATGCTGCCGGGATCGAGCTCGCCCATCGCCTCCCGCACCAGCGCGGCTTGCGCCACGCCGTTGGGCGCGGTGAGCGATCCGGCCCGGCCGCCGTGGTTCTCGGCGCTGCCGCGCACCACGCCCCAGATCGCGTCGCCGTCGCGGACCGCGGCCGCCAGCGGCTTGAGCAGCACCACCGCGACGCCTTCGGCGCGCACGTAGCCGTCGGCGTCCGCGGCGAACGTCTTGCACCGGCCGTCGGGGCTGAGCATCCCGGTCTGCTGGGTGGCGGCGAAGGTGTCGCCGCTGAGCAGCAGGTTCACCCCACCGGCGAGCGCCATCTCGCAGCGCCCGGACCTGATGTCCTGCACCGCCCGGTGCAGCGCCACCAGCGAGCTGGAGCAGGCCGTGTCGATCGGTTCGCTGGGCCCGTGCACGTCGAGCACGAACGAGATCCGGTTGGCCAGCACCGAATGCGCGTTCCCGGTGGCGGTGTAGCCGTCGGGTGCGACGCCGCTGGCGTTGAGCAGCTGGTGGTAGTCGTTGCCGGACACCCCGAAGTAGACGCCGGTGCGTTCCGGTAGCCGCGCCGGCGCGTACCCGCCGTCCTCCAGCGCCGCCCACGTGGTCTCCAGTGCGAGCCGCTGCTGCGGATCCATCAGCTCGGCTTCCAGGCGGGACAGGTTGAAGAAGCCGGCGTCGAACCGGTCCACGTCGGCGAGCTGCCCGGCGAACTTCGGGAAGTCGGTGCGGGCCACGGTGTCCGCGTAGCGCTCGTCGAACCGGTCGCCCGGGTAGGGGGTGACGAGGTCGTCCCCGGCGCGCAGCCGCCGCCAGAACTCGTCGAGGTCGGCGGCGCCGGGGAACCGACCGGCGGCGCCCACGACGGCGACCGCGTCCGAGGCGGACCCGGCTGCGGGAGGCTGCTGCGCCGGGCCGTGCGGAGCCGGGGCCGC
Organism: Saccharopolyspora sp. 7B; assembly: GCF_020177435.1. Classification (NCBI taxonomy): domain Bacteria; kingdom Bacillati; phylum Actinomycetota; class Actinomycetes; order Pseudonocardiales; family Pseudonocardiaceae; genus Saccharopolyspora; species Saccharopolyspora sp. 7B. The sequence goes on from NZ_JAIUKC010000093.1 coordinate 48,458, forward strand.
AGGAGCGCGCTCCGGTGGCGCCTGCGCGGGTGCCGGTGCGGTCTGCGCGGGCGTCGGTGCGGTCTGCGCGGGTGCCGCCGCGCGGTCCGGCCACCGCTCGCGGAGGTGCTCGGCCAGGCTGCGGATGTTCGGGCACTCGAAGAACACCGCCGGGCTCAGCTCCACGCCGAGCAGGCCGTTGAGCTCGGTGGCGAGCGTGGCGAGGGCGATGGACTCGAACCCGTAGGCGTGGAAGTGGGTGTCGGCGTCGATCTCGGCGAGGTCGAACTTGAGCTGGTCGGCGACGGTCTTCCGCAGCGCTCGGACCAACCGGGACTCATCGTCCGATGTGGACTCGGGCGCGGCGGCGGAACTCGGGTCCGCCACCGGCGCGGCGAGCGCCGGAACCACCGCGACCGCGGACCCGCGCACCGATCCGGGCAGCTCCCCGGCCCCGAACTCGGCCCGCTCGATCCGGCCCAGCACCCGGCCGCGCTCGTCGGCCAGGTCGATGCGGAACTCGGCGTCGGCGACCCGGTCCAGCACCAGCACCCGGGTGCGGTCCAGCTCCTCGCCGTGCAGCGCGGCGACCCGCAGCACGGTCGCGTCGGGGTCGCCGAGCGCGTGCTGCACGCCTTGCAGCACCCCGGCGAGCACCCAGGCCGGGACGTGCACGTGCCGCTTGTGCGGGTCCTGGCACAGCGCGGGCTCGCCGACGCGCACCAGCAGCCGCCCGTCGCGGAGCCGGGCCACGCCCTCGACGCTGCGCGAGTAGGGCCGCGCGTCGAGGCCCGCTTCGCCCAGCGCCGCGTAGAAACCGTCCTGGTCGAGTTCGTCGGGCACGTCCACCGGGACGTCCGGAACCCGTTCTCCCGCAACGGTTTCGACGGTGGCGGCGAACCGCGTCGTGCCGTCGGCGTGCCGCAGCTCCACCCGGTGCGCCCCGGACGCGCCGCCGAGCCGCCATTCCAGGGTCTCGGTCTCGTCGGCGGGCGCGGGCAGCGCCGCCCACTCGGCGTCGCGGACCCGCAGCGGACCGGTGATCCCGGCGACGCGGGCGAAGGCCAGCGCGCCGTCCAGCAGCGCCAGGGTGGCGTACCGCCGCTTGCGGCCCGCGGTGTGCACGTAGTCCAGCAGTTCGTCGCCGCGCGGCTTCAGCTCGTAGCGCACGCCGTGCAGGTCGGAGCGGTTCTCCCCCACCCACGGGTGTGCGCGGCGGGTGAACGCCAGCGGCCGCAGCACGCTGGGCGCGTCGTCGAACTCGGGATACCAGCAGCGGACCCGCTCGAACGGGTAGGCGGGCAGCGAGAGCTTCGCGGGCCGGGTGCCGAGCGGCCACAGCCGGTCCCAGTCGACCCCGGCGCCCTGCGACCAGTGCCGGGCGAGCGCGGCCAGGTCGCGGCCGGCGACGGCCTGCTCGACGGTGGCGGCGTTCGCCGCGCGGCGCTGCCGCAGCGTGCTGGCGACGAACTCCACGCCCTCCGGGAGCACCGGAGCATCGGCGGTCAGGTCCACCCCGGACAGCGCGGTGATCCGCTCCAGCGCGTGCCGCGCGTCGGTGGCGACGAACGCCAGCCGGCACGGCAGCTCGTTCTTGCCGGTCTGCAACCCGTAGGCCAGCGCGTCCAGCCCGGGTCGCGCGGATCCCAGGTGGTCGCGCAGGTCGCCGAGCACCGTGCGCAACGCCTGCGGGGTCATCGCGGAGAACACCAGCAGCTGCGGCCCGCCGCTGTCCGGGGCGGCGACCACGGTGCCGTCGTGCTCCTCCACCACCAGGTGGACGTTGATGCCGCCCGCGCCGATCGAGGTGATCCCGGCCCGGCGCGGTACCTGCTCACCGCGCACCACCGGCCGTTCCCACGCGGCGCGTTCCCGCTGCACCGCGAACGGCGTCGCCGCGAAGTCGATGGCCGGGCTCAGCGTCTCGGAGTGCAGCGACGGCGCCAAGGTGCGGTGCCGCAGCTGCAGCAGCACCTTCGTCAGCCCCACCAGCCCGGAGCCGGACAGCAGGTGCGCCACGTTCGACTTCACCGAGCCCAGCGCGCAGAACCCGGTGTCGTCGGTGTCCCGGCCGAACGCGAGGCTCGCGCCCTTGATCTCGATCGGATCGCCCAGCGAGGTCGCCGAACCGTGCCCCTCCAGGTAGCTGATGGTGCGGGCGTCCACGTCGGCGTCGTCCAGCGCGCGTTCGACGGCGCGGGCCTGCTGCTGCGGGCTGGGCACGGTGAACCCGTTGCGCACGCCCGCGTTGGTGAGCCCGCTGCCCTTGATCACGCCGTACACGTGGTCGCCGTCGGCGACGGCCTCGCCGAGCAGTTTGAGCACCACCGCGCCGACGCCCTCGCCGAGGATGGTGCCGTCCGCGCCGAGCCCGTAGCTGCGCACCACGTCGGCGGACTTGGTGGTGAAGTGCGCCTGCGAGGTGGAGATCAGGTCGTAGGGGTGCAGCATCAGGTTGATCCCGCCGACCACCACCATCCGGGTCTCGCCGTCGCGCAGCAGCCGCACCGCCTGGTGCACGCACGCCGCGGACGAGGCGCACATGGTGTCCACGAACACCGACGGGCCGGTGAACCCGTAGTGGTAGGACAGCATGTTCGCCATCACGCCGACTTCGCTGCCGCTGGTGGTGGTGCCGCGTTGCAGCATGTTCTGGAAGCCGTAGTAGGCGTAGCTGTTGTTCATCGAGCCGACGAGCACGCCCACGTCGCCGTCGTAGCGGCGGCGCAGCGTCTCCCGCGAGTACCCGGCGTCCTCCAGCGCGGTCACCCCGGTCTGCAGGAACAGCCGCACCTCCGGGGACATGATCTCGGCGTTGCGCTGGGAGATGTTGAAGTAGCGCGGGTCGAACGCGTCCACGTCGCGCAGGAAGGTGCCGGTGCGCACGACGGTCTTGCCGAGCACGTCGCGCTCGTCGAAGTGGATGTCGCCGTGGCGCCAGCGGGATGCGGGCACGGTCTCGAAGCTGTGCCTGCCTTCGCTGAGCAGGTCCCAGAACTCCTCCAGGGTGTCCGCTCCGGGGTAGCGCCCGGCCATGCCGACGACGGCGATGTCGTGCCGGCCGGGGTCGTGGCGGGGGTCGGCGGGGCGCTACCC
>NZ_JAIUKC010000094.1:0-9841 GCF_020177435.1 Saccharopolyspora sp. 7B
CGCCGCGACCCCGAACCCCGACCCCGCAGCACCCTCCGAAGGAACCACCGTGCAGACCCACGAGATCAACCACCGCTTCACCGAGCACTTCCGCGGCACCGGCCACACCGTGGTGCCCAGCGCCTCCCTGATCCTGGACGACCCGACCCTGCTGTTCGTGAACGCGGGAATGGTGCAGTTCAAGCCGTACTTCCTCGGTGACGCCCCGGCGCCGTACCCGCGTGCGACGAGCATCCAGAAGTGCGTGCGCACCGGCGACATCGACGAGGTCGGCAAGACGACCCGGCACAACACGTTCTTCCAGATGGCGGGCAACTTCTCCTTCGGCGACTACTTCAAAGAAGGCGCCATGGAGCACGCGTGGAAGCTGCTGACCTCCTCGGTCGCCGACGGCGGCTACGGCATCGACCCGGAACGGCTGTGGGTCACGGTCTACGAGCACGACACCGAGTCGGCGGCGCTGTGGCGCAACACCACCGGCATCGACCCGGCCCGCATCCAGGTGCGCGGCGCGGAGGACAACTACTGGGACATGGGCGTGCCCGGCCCCGGCGGTCCCTGCTCGGAGATCTACTACGACCGCGGCCCGGACTACGGCCGCGAGGGCGGCCCGAACGTCGACGAGGACCGCTACATCGAGATCTGGAACCTGGTGTTCATGCAGGACATCCGGGGTGAGGAGAGCCCGAAGAAGGGTGCTCCGCTGCTCGGTGAGCTGCCGACGAAGAACATCGACACCGGCATGGGCGTCGAGCGGGTCGCGTGCCTGCTGCAGGGCGTGGAGAACGTCTACGAGACCGACCTGGTGCGCCCGGTGATCGCGAAGGCCGAGGAACTCTCCGGCCGCAGCTACGGCGCGAACCCCGAGGACGACGTGCGGTTCCGCGTGATCGCCGACCACGCCCGCTCCGGCGTGATGCTCGTCGGCGACGGCGTCACCCCCGGCAACGAGGCCCGCGGCTACGTGCTGCGCCGGCTGCTGCGCCGCATCGTGCGCTCCGCCCGCCTGCTGGGCGTGCAGGAGCCGGTGCTGGGTGAGTTCACCCAGGTCGTGCGGGACGCGATGGCGCCGTCCTACCCGGAGCTCACGACCGAGTTCGAGCGCATCGACTCGGTGATCCGGAACGAGGAAGAGGCGTTCCTGACCACGCTCACCGCCGGTTCGAAGATCTTCGACGTGGCGGTCGCCGACACCAAGAAGGCCGGTGGCGCGCAGCTGGCGGGCGCCAAGGCGTTCCAGCTACACGACACCTACGGCTTCCCGATCGACCTGACCTTGGAGATGGCCGCCGAGCAGGGCCTGGCCGTGGACGAGGCGGGCTTCCGCGAGCTGATGGGCGAGCAGCGGCGCCGCGCCAAGGAGGACGCGAAGGCCCGCAAGACCGGCCACGGCGACCTGTCCACCTACCGCACGCTGCTGGACCAGCACGGCACCACCGAGTTCATCGGCTACACCGACCTGGAGTCGCGGAGCCGGGTGCTGGGACTGCTCGTCGACGGCGTCCCGGCGAAGTCGGCGGACGCGGGCACCGAGGTGGAGCTGGTGCTCGACCGCACTCCGTTCTACGCGGAGGGCGGTGGCCAGATCGCCGACACCGGCACCCTGGTCGGCCCGGGCGTCGAGGTGCGGGTGCACGACGTGCAGCGCTCGGTGCCGGGCCTGTTCGTGCACCGCGCGACGGTCGTCTCCGGCGAGCTGGGCGTGGACACCGAGCTGGAGACGGCGGTGGACCGCGACCGCAGGCGCGCCATCGAGCGCTCGCACTCGGCGACGCACCTGGTGCACGCGGCGGTGCGCAGCGCCTACGGAAAGCGGGCGGCGCAGGCCGGTTCGCTGAACTCGCCGGGCCGGATGCGGTTCGACTTCACCGCCCCCGCCTCGGTGTCGGCCGCGGTGCTGGGCGGCGTGGAGGAGGAGGTCAACTCCTACCTGCAGAACGACGTCGAGGTCGCCTCCTACACCACGACGATGGACAAGGCGATGGAGCTGGGCGCGGTCGCGCTGTTCGGCGAGAAGTACGGCGACCAGGTGCGGGTGGTCGACATGGGCGACTACTCGCGGGAGCTGTGCGGTGGCACGCACGTGGGCCGCATCGGCCAGCTCGGCGTGGTCAAGCTCGTCGCGGACTCCTCGGTGGGCTCCGGCGTGCACCGGGTGGAGGCGCTCGTCGGCATGGACGCGATGCGCCACATCAGCAAGGAGCACCTGCTGGTCACCCAGCTCGCCGAGCAGTTCAAGGTGCCGGCCGAAGAACTCCCGGAGCGCATCGAGGGAGTGGTGGCCCGGCTGCGCGGCGCCGAGAAGGAGCTGCAGCAGCTGCGCGTGCAGCAGGTGCTGTCCTCCGCCGGTGACCTCGCCGGGCGCGCCGCCGACGTGCGCGGCGTGAGCCTGGTCGCCGAGCAGGTCCCGGACGGCGTGGACGGCGGTGCGCTGCGCGCGCTGGCCGGTGAGGTCCGCGGCAGGCTCGCCGGACGCCCCGCGGTGGTGGCGCTGTTCGCCGCCGACCCGGGCGAGGGCAAGGTGTCCTTCGTGGTCGGCATCAACGACGCCGCGCGGGACCTCGGGCTCGCCGCGGGCAAGCTGGTCCCGTCGTTCGCCGCCGAGGTCGGCGGGCGCGGCGGCGGCAAGCCGGACATGGCGCAGGGCGGTGGCTCGAACCCGGCCGGCGTGCCCGCCGCGATCGAGGCGCTGCGCCGCGCCCTGGGCGAGGCGGTCCAGGGGTGACCTCAGGATCGCGGGGGGGCGGCCCGGCCGCCGACGCCCCTGACCCGGGAGCGGGACGCCGGATCGGGGTGGACGTCGGCGCGGTGCGCGTCGGGATCGCGCTCAGCGACCCGGCACCGATGCTGGCCACTCCGCTGGTCACGCTCCAGCGAGATGTGGAAGCGGAACGCGACCTGGTGGAATTGGCCCAGCTGGTCGTCGAGCACGAGGTGGTCGAGGTCGTGATCGGCCTGCCGAAGACGCTCGCGGGAAGGCACGGCACCGCCGCCGAATCCGCCCACGCCTACGCGGAAGCACTGGCCACCAGGATCGACCCGATCCCGGTGCGCTTTCACGACGAACGGTTGACCACGGTCACGGCGAGCCGCATGCTCTCCCAACGGGGGGTTCGCGGCAAGCGACAACGCGCCGTGGTCGACCAGGCCGCCGCAGTGGAGATCTTGCAGGCATGGCTTGACGCCCGGTCGCAGACCACCTGAGAGGACCTTTCGTGAGCGACGATCTCGGCCTGTTCGCGGATGACGCGGGCGAGCCGCCGCGGCGAAGCCGCAGGGAGGCCCGCGAGCAGCGGGCCGAACTGCGCCGCCGGAAACGACGTGGTTCGGTGACCGCCCTGGCCGGACTCCTGGTCCTGCTGCTCGTGGGCGGTGGCGTGGTGTACGGCGCCATGCAGATGCTCCAGATCGGGTCCTACGAGGACTACGAGGGCGAGGGCACCGGCGAGGTGATCGTGGAGGTCACCTCCGGCGACACCGTCAGCGCCGTCGGCCGGGCCCTGTCGAAGGCGGACGTGGTGGCCTCCACCACCGCGTTCACCAAGGCGGCGCAGGACAACAAGCAGATCAACAGCATCCAGCCGGGCTTCTACCTGATGCGGTCGAAGATGTCCGGTTCGGCCGCGGTCAGCCACATCCTGTCGCCGGAGGCGAAGACCGGCCGCATCGAGGTGCGCGGCGGGCAGCGGCTGGAGGACCAGCAGAGCCCCGACGGCGGCAAGACGCCGGGCATCCTCACCAAGCTCGCCGAGGCCACCTGCACCGGCGACGAGAGCAAGTGCACCACTCCGGAGCAGATGCACGAGGCCGCGGGCACCGTCGACCTGGCGACGCTGGGCGTGCCGGACTGGGCGATCGAGGGCGCGTCGAAGGCCGAGCCGGAACGGCGGCTCGAAGGGCTGATCATGCCCGGCATCTACGACGTGAAGCCGGGCGAGCCCGCCGAGGAGGTGCTGCGCCAGGTGGTGACGAAGTCCGCGGCGCTGCTGGAGGCCGCGGGCCTGCCGCAGGCCGCCGAGGGCACCGGCCGCACCCCGTACCAGCTGCTGACGATCGCGTCGCTGGTGCAGAGCGAAGGCATCGAGCGGGACTTCGACAAGGTCTCCAGGGTGATCTACAACCGGACCACCGACCCGCAGATGCAGCTGCAGCTCGACTCGACGATCAACTACCCGCTGGACAAGCCGACGCTGCTGACCAAGCCGGAGGACCGCCAGCGTCCGGGACCGTACAACACCTACCAGAACTACGGCCTGCCGCCGACGCCGATCTCCACCGTCAGCACGGCCGCGGTGGTCGCGGCGGAGAAACCGGCCGAAGGGACCTGGTCGTACTTCGTGAAGTGCTACCCGGACGGCACGTCCTGCTTCGCCACCACGATGGCCGAGCACGACCGCTACATCACCGAGGCGCGGCAACGTGGCGCGTTCTGATCGGACCGGGCGCAAGGCGGCCGTGGTCGGTTCGCCGATCGGGCACTCCTTGTCGCCGGTGCTGCACACCGCGGCCTACCGCGAGCTGGGGCTGACCGGCTGGAGCTACGAGCGGTTCGACCGGGACGCCGACGGGCTCGCCGAACTCGTCGGGTCCCTCGGACCGGAGTGGGCGGGCCTGTCGGTGACCATGCCGGGCAAGCGCGCCGCGCTGGGCCTGGCGAAGGAGGTCACCGACCGGGCCGCCGCCGTCGGCGTGGCGAACACCCTGACCCGGCTCGGGTCGGGGGAGTGGGCCGCGGACTGCACCGACGTGGACGGGGTGACCGGTGCGCTGCGCGCCGCGGGCGGGTTCACCGGCGGCCGCCGCGCGCTGCTGCTCGGCGCGGGCGGCGCGGCCGCCGCCGCGGTCGCCGCGTTCGCGGAGCTGGGCCTCGCGGAGCTGACCGTCGCGGTGCGCGAGCCCGCGCGGGCGCGGGACGTGGTGCTGACCGCGGAGCAGGTGGGGCTGCGGGTGTCGGTCGAACGGCTGGACTCGCTGGACCTGGGCGCGGCGGCGTCCGAAGTGGACGTCCTGGTCTCCACGCTGCCCGCGGGTGCCGCCGATCCGCACGCGGCCGAGCTGGCGCGGGCGGCCTGCGTGCTCGACGTGATCTACCACCCGTGGCCGACGCCGCTGGCCGACGCGGTGTCCGCGGCGGGCGGGCGGCTGGCGACCGGGCTGGACATGCTGCTGCACCAGGCGTTCGGCCAGGTCGAGCTGTTCACCGGCAGGACGGCGCCGCGCGCGGCGATGCGCGACGCGCTGCTGGCCGCCACCGGCGGGGAGCTCGCGCTCCCGCTCTGATCGTTTCCTGGCTGGAAGGACGAGATCGCCTTGTCCGTTCGGCTGATCCCCCGGCGCGCGGATCCCCCTAATCTCGCTTCGCAGCAGATCAGCACGGAGCGAGGAGCGAGCGATGATCCGACCCACCCGCCGGACCCGGGACGGACGAGCAGTGCTGCTGGGGGTGCTGGGGGCGATCACGCTCGCGGCGGCCCCGGTGGCGGCGTCCGCCACCCAACCCGACATGGAGCCGATGATCGTCGGCGGGCACGACGCCACCGAGCAGTACCCGTTCATGGTGTCGTTGCAGCTCACCGACGGCGGCGGCCACTTCTGCGGCGGTTCGCTGATCCGGCCGGACTGGGTGGTGACCGCAGCGCACTGCGCCGCCGGGCAGCAGCCGGGCGACGTGCAGGCCCGGGTCGGCAGCGCGGACAACACCACCGGCGGAACCCTGGTGGGGGTCTCCGAACTGGTCGTGCACCCCGGCTACGACGGGGCGAACCCCGGCAACGACGTGGCGCTGGTGAAGCTGGACCGGGCCGTGGAGCAGCAGCCGATCGCGTTGGCGGCCGGCTCCGGCGCGCCCGGCGACGCGACCCGGATCATCGGCTGGGGCGTCACCTGCGACGACCGGGAGCAGTGCCCCGAGCTGCCGACGCAGCTGCAGGAGCTGGACACCGAGCTCGTCCCGGGCGACCGGTGCGGCAACGGGTTCGACGACGCCACCGAGCTGTGCACGGACAGCCCCACCGAGGGCGCCCAGGGCTGCAACGGCGACTCCGGGGGACCGCAGCTGACGGGTGAGCCGGGGCGCTGGGAGCTGATCGGGGCGACCAGCCGCGACGGCGACGAGAGCCCGCTGTGCGGCACCGGCACCGGGATCTGGACCGACCTGACCGCGCACGCGGACTGGATCGAGCAGAACGCGGTCTGATCGCCGCGCGCCGGAACGACAGCGGGGGGGGGGGGGCGGGGGCGCCCCCCCCCCCCCCCCCCCCCCCCCCCCCGCTCCAGCACGGCGTCACTGCGCGTCGAGATCCGATCCGACGAGCTCCGCGAGCTGGTCCAGGGCCGCGTCCGCCCCGTCGCCCTCGGCGGCGAGGACGACCTCGTCGCCGTGACCGGCGCCGAGCGTCATCAGCCCGAGGATGCTGCCGGCCTGGACGGGCTCGGTGTCGGACTTGCGGATGGTGATCTGCACGGTCTGGGCCGCGGCCGCCTTGGCGACCAGCGCGGCGGGACGCGCGTGCAGGCCGACCTTGCTGGCCACGGTCACCCGTCGCTCGGGCATGGGGTTCCCCTTTCCTGGTGGAGGTGCTGGAGCCGGTGCGCGGCTCAGGACTTGCCGGTGCCCTCGCCGTCGGCGGGCTTCGGATCGGCGCCGCCCTCGGCCGGGGTGTCGGTGGACATCGTCGCGGTGGTGGAGCTGAAGTTCTCCTGGGATTCGGCGCTCGCGGCCGGATCCGCCTTCGCCGGCTTCGCGTCACCGCTGCTCTGGCCCTCGTCCAGCAGCGCGGAGCCTTCGCCCGCGTCCTCCCGGCCCGGAGTCCGCAGGTTCCACTTCGTGATGACGAACCGGAACACGAAGTAGTAGATCACCGCGTAGAGCAGGCCGATCGGGATCAGCCACAGCGACCGCTGCGAGATGCCGAAGTTCAGCACGTAGTCGATCGCACCCGCCGAGAACCCGAACCCGGAGTGGATGTCCAGGTAGTTCACCAGCATGTGCGAGGTGCCGGTGAGCACCGCGTGGATCAGCAGCAGCGGCCACGCCACGAAGATGAACGAGAACTCCAGCGGCTCGGTGATGCCGGTGAGGAACGAGGTGAGCCCCACCGAGAGCATCACGCCGCCGACGACCTTGCGCTGCGCGGGCGGCGCGCTGCGCCAGATCGCCAGCGCGGCGGCGGGCAGCGCGAACATGAAGATCGGGAAGAAGCCGGTCTGGAAGGTGCCCGCGGTCGGGTCGCCCTCGAAGAACCGGGCGATGTCGCCCTTCTGGCCGTGGTAGTCGCCGAACAGGAACCACACCACGTTGTTCGGGATGTGGTGCAGCCCGAACGGCAGCAGCAGCCGGTTGATCAGGCCGTAGATGCCGCCGCCGAGCACGGCGTTGGCGGTCACCACGTCGCTGAACGCGGTCAGGCCTGCGTCGAACAGCGGGAACAGCAGGCCCAGCACGGTGCCGATCACCAGCATGGCCACCGCGGTCACGATCGGCACGAACCGGCGCCCGCCGAAGAAGCCGAGGTAGTCGGGCAGCTTGATCCGGTGGTAGCGCTGCCACAACCAGGCCGCGACGAGACCGGCGATGATGCCGCCGAGCACGCCGTACGGGCCCTTGTTGAACGAGGTCCCGGCCTCCTGGCCGGTGATCTCCCACATCACCCCGGCCAGCACCAGGTAGCCGACCGCGGCCGACAGCGCGGTCGTGCCGTCCGCCTTGCGGGCGAAACCGATCGCCACGCCGATCGCGAACAGCAGCGGCAGGTTGTCGAACAGGGCGCCGCCGGCCGCGCCGATCACCCCGGCGACGGTCTGCAACCCCGAGACGCTGCCCAGCAGGTCCTCCTGACCGAGCCGCTGCAGCAGCGCGGCCGCGGGCAGCACGGCGATCGGGAGCATCAGGCTCCGGCCGAGCCGTTGCAGCAGCGCGAAGCCCTTCGAGCTCGCGCCGCCGCTCGCTGAGCCGACGGTCATGGGGCTACCTCCTCGGGTGGGCGGCCGGTGGTTCCGGCCTGGGTTCGCAGGGGCATCGTCACTTGGTACGCGTCGCCCCGGTACCAGGAGCGCACGTCCTCGACCGGGGTGTCGCGGGAGGTCGAGACCCGGCGGAACACCAGCAGCGGGCTGCCGGGTTGCACCTGCAGCAGCCGGGCGGTCTCCGCGTCGGCGCTCTCGGCCAGCACCGTCTGCATCGCGTGCTCCAGCCGGACGCCGTAGTGCCGCTCCAGCAGCGAGTACATGGATTCGGTGAGGTCGCGGCCGAGCAGACCCGGTGCCGCGGCCGGGTGGAACCAGCCGCGCTCCACGGCCAGCGGTGTCCCGTCGGCCTTGCGCAGCCGGGTCAGCCAGTAGGCGGGCGCGCCCGGTTCGAGGCCGAGCGCTTCGGCGGTGTCCGGGGGCGGCGGCAGTTCGGCGTGGCCGAGCACCTCGGTCTCCGCGTGCAGGCCGCGGCGGCGCATGTCCTCGGTGAACGACGCCAGGTCCAGCCGGACGTCGACCCGGGGGCGGGCGGTGAAGGTGCCCTTGCCGCGGACCCGCACCAGCAGGCCTTCGGACACGAGCTGGCCGATGGCCTCGCGCACCGTCAACCGGGAGACGCCGTAGCGCAGCGTGAGGTCCCGTTCGGAGGGCAGCGCGGCGCCCGGCGGCAGCTGCGCGGCGGCGAGCTCCCGCAGGATCTCCCGCAGCTGGGCGTGCTTGGGCGTGGGTCCGTCGAGCAGCGCGTCCGCTGTGCTGCGCTGGGCCACGACGCCCTCCCTGATCAGGGCCTGCTCGGCCGGACCGCGGTGTCTGCCGGATCGATCCGGATCGTTCCGGTGGGAACGGCTCCACCGTGATCGGGATCATTGGTACTGTCCGGTCTATACCAGTTGCTGCGGAAGAATGCTGGCTCACACGGATGGGTGTCAAGGCGGGGCTGTTTTTGTTGCCGCTTCGACACTCGGTAACGCAAGATCGACCGAGTGCGGGACCCTTCCCGGACGACGAACGCGCACCGGACGGACGTAGACCGCCGGGAGACGAAGGGAGCTTCGGGTGGCTCAGAACAAGGCCGCCGCGATCTTGGCCGCGCTGGGCGGCGGGGACAACGTGGTGGAGATCGAACCGTGCATCACGCGCCTGCGCTGCGAGGTCGGCGACGAGTCGCGCGTGGACGAGGCCGCGCTGAAGGCGGCGGGCGCGCACGGGGTGCTGCGGCAGGGCACCGTCGTCCAGGTCGTCGTCGGGCCGGAGGCGGACACGCTGGCCGGGGACATCGAGGACCTGCTGTGAGCGTGGAGGTGCGGAGCCCCGTGACGGGGCTGGCCGCCGCGCTCGCCGACGTCCCGGACCCGGTGTTCTCGCAGGCCATGGTCGGCCCCGGGGTGGCGGTGAAACCGGCGGCCGGGCCCGCGGACGCGGTCGCGCCGATCGCCGGGACGGTCGCCACGCTGCACCCGCACGCGTTCGTGGTCGCCGCGCCGGGCGGGACCGCGGTGCTGGTGCACCTGGGCATCGACACGGTCCAGCTCAAGGGCGAGGGGTTCACCCTGCACGTCGCCAAGGGCGACGCGGTCGAAGCGGGCGCGCCCGTCGTGTCCTGGGACCCGTCGGCGGTGGAGGCGGCCGGGTACTCCGCGGTGTGCCCGGTGATCGCGCTGGACCTCACCGCCGAGGCCCTGCACGACCTCCGCGAGGACGGCGAGGTCGCCGCGGGCGATCCGCTGTTCACCGTCGAAGGCTGACCCCCGCGTCGGAGAGCGGCCCCCGCGCGGGGGGGGGGGGGGGGGGGGTGGGGGGGGGGGGGGGGGGCCCCGGGCCCCCCGGGGGGGTGGGGGCCGGCCGCGACCCCGGCCGGGCCGCCCCGGGGGGC
>NZ_JAIUKC010000095.1:0-24010 GCF_020177435.1 Saccharopolyspora sp. 7B
TGCCCAGGGGGGGGGGGGGGGGGGGGGCGGGGGGGGGGCGGGCCGGGGGCCCCCCCCCCCGGCCCCCCCCCGGGGGGGCCCCGCCCCCGGCGGGGGGGGGGGGGGCCCCCTCTTTCGTGTCCGGTCGTGGGGGACGCCGACACACCGGGGAATGTCGGCACGGAGCTCTCCGCGTCCGGGCGCGACGCTGGGCGCATGGATCTGACGAGCGGGTTCGCCCACCTCACCGGCATCGCCTTCGCGGCCGGGGCGCTCGGCGCGGTGGCCGGGTGGGGCGGCCGCGCCCTGCTGCGCTCCGCGCGCATCGGGATACCGGTGCCGCGGTGGTGCTGCGAAGCGGGGACCGCGCTGCTGTGGGCACCGGTCGCCGCCCGGGCGGTGGGCGGGGCGTTACCGGTGTGGTGGGCGCCGGTGCCGCTGCTGCTCGGATGGGCCGGGGTCCTGCTCGCGGTCTGCGACCTGCGCGCGCACCGGCTCCCGGACGCGCTGACGCTGCCCGCCTGGCCGCTGGCGTTCGCCGCGGTGGCCGGGACCGCGAGCGCCGCCGGGAACGCCGTGATGCTGGTCTCGGCCTTCGTCGGCGCCGCCCTGTTCGCGGGGTGCTACGGCCTGGTGCGGATGCTCTCGCCGCCCGCGCTGGGGCCGGGCGACCTCAAGCTCTCCGGGCCGCTCGGCGCGCTGGTCGGCGCGGTGTCGGTGCCCGCGGTCCTCGGATGCGTGCTGGTGAGCGCGGTGCTCACCGCGTTGCACGCCTGCGCGGTCCGGCGGTCGGCGGTGCCGCACGGCCCGGCGATGCTGCTGCCCGCCTGGCTGGTCACGGCGGTCGGCCCGGTCTTCGGGAGCGGTTGACCGATCCGCACCCGGCCCGCCCGGCCTGCGGCGTTGCGTGGCAGGATTTCGGTGTGTTGCGTTGGATGACAGCCGGAGAATCGCACGGTCCCGCCCTGGTGGCGGTGCTGGAAGGCATGGTCGCCGGAGTGGAGGTGACCACCGCCGACATCGCGACCCAGCTGGAGCGGCGCAAGCTCGGCTTCGGCCGCAGCCCGCGGATGAACTTCGAATCCGACGAGCTGGAGATCATCGGTGGGGTCCGCCACGGGCGGACCCAGGGCGGCCCGATCGCCGTCCGCATCGGCAACACCGAATGGCCCAAGTGGGAGCAGGTCATGTCCGCCGACCCGGTGGACGAGGACGTGCTCTCCGGGCTCGCCCGCAACGAGCCGCTGACCCGCCCGCGGCCCGGCCACGCCGACCTGCCCGGCATGCAGAAGTACGGCTTCGAGGAATCGCGGCCGGTGCTGGAGCGCGCCAGCGCCCGCGAGACCGCGGCCCGCGTCGCCGCGGGCACCGTGGCGCGCCGGTTCCTGCAGCAGCTGCTCGGTGTCGAGATCGTCAGCCACGTGGTGAGCCTCGGCTCGGTCAGCGTCGCGGGCGAAGCGCTGCCCGGGCCGGACGACCTGGCCGCCATCGACGAGAACCCGGTGCGCGCCTTCGGCGACGACGCGACCGAGCGGATGATGGCCGAGGTCGACGCCGCGAAGGCCGATGGCGACACCCTCGGCGGCGTCGTCGAGGTCATCGCCTACGGCCTGCCCGCGGGCATCGGCTCGCACGTGCACTGGGACCGCAAGCTCGACGCGCGCCTCGCCGGAGCGCTGATGAGCATCCAGGCGGTCAAGGGCGTCGAGATCGGTGCGGCGTTCGCGAACGCCACCCGCCGGGGCAGCGCCGCGCACGACGAGATCTACCCGGCCGACGGCGCCCGCTGGGTCAGCCGCGGCAGCAACCGCGCGGGCGGGCTCGAAGGCGGCATCACCAACGGCGAACCGCTCGTGGTGCGCGCCGCGAAGAAGCCGATCTCCAGCCTGCCCCGCGCGCTGGCCACCGTGGACACCGACACCGGCGAACCGGCGCAGGCCATGCACCAGCGCTCCGACATCACCGCCGTGCCGCGGGCAGCCGTGGTCGCCGAGACGATGGTGGCGCTGGTGCTCGCCGAGGCGGTGCTGGAGAAGTTCGGCGGCGACTCGCTGCCGGAGACCCGCCGCAACGTCGAGGGCTACCTCGCCGCCCTGGCCGAGCGCGCCGAGAAGCGGCAGGTGCGCTGATGTCGCCGCGCGCCGTCGTGGTCGGCCCGCCGGGGTCGGGCAAGACGACGGTGGGCAGGCTGCTCGCCGACCACCTCGGCGTGGCGTTCCGCGACACCGACGACGACGTGGTGCGGCTGGCGGGCAAACCGATCCCGGACATCTTCACCACCGACGGCGAACCGGCGTTCCGCGCGCTGGAGGAGCAGGCCGTGGCCACCGCGCTCGACGAGCACCCCGGCGTGCTCTCGCTCGGCGGCGGCGCGGTGATCTCCGAACGCACCCGGAAGCTGCTCGCCGAGCACCCGGTGGTGTTCCTGACCGTGGGCCTGGCCGAAGGCGCCCGCCGCACCGGGCTGGCCCAGACGTCCCGCCCGCTGCTGGCCGGGGTGAACCCGCGCGCCACGTTCAAGGCGCTGCTGGACGCGCGCCTCCCGCTGTACCGGGAGGCCGCCGACGTGGAGCAGCCCACCGACGGCCTGGAACCGTGGCGCCTGGCGGAACTGGTCGCCGGGAAGCTCGCCGAGATCCGTCCGGGCGGCACCAACCCGGCCGCCGAAGCGTGAATAATCGCGGGGGAACGCCGCGGGGCGCTCGACGTCCCGGCGGTGTGCCGAGCCGCGACTGAATGAGTGGAGAACGATGCCCGAGCCGGTGCGCATCAGGGTCGGATCCGAGCAGCCCTACGACGTGGTCGTGGGGCGGGGCCTGCTCGGTGACCTCGTCGAGCTGCTGAGCGGGACCTCGGTGGTGGCGCTGCTGCACCAGCCGAGCATCACCGCGACCGTCGAGGCCGTGCGCGAGGAGCTCGCCGACGCGGGCATCGACGTGCACCGGGTCGAGATCCCCGACGCCGAGGAGGGCAAGAGCCTCGCGGTCGCCGGGTTCTGCTGGGAGGTCCTCGGCAAGATCGGCATGGACCGCGGCGGCGTCGTGGTGTCCTTCGGCGGCGGCGCGGTCACCGACGTGGCCGGGTTCATCGCCGCCACCTGGATGCGCGGCGTGCGCGTGGTGCACGTGCCGACGACGCTGCTCGGCATGGTGGACGCCGCGGTCGGCGGCAAGACCGGCATCAACACCGAGGCGGGCAAGAACCTCGTCGGCCTGTTCCACGAGCCGACCGCGGTGCTGGTGGACCTGGCGACGCTGGAGAGCCTGCCGCGCAACGAGCTCATCGCGGGCATGGGTGAGGTCGTCAAGACCGGTTTCATCGCCGACCCGCGCATCCTGGAGCTGATCGAGCAGGACCCGGACGCCGCGCTGGACCCGACGGGCGAGGTGCTCGGCGAGCTGGTGCGCCGCAGCATCCAGGTGAAGGCCGACGTGGTCGCCGCGGACCTCCGCGAATCGCACCAGCGGGAGATCCTCAACTACGGCCACACCCTCGCGCACGCCATCGAGCGCCGGGAGCGCTACCGGTGGCGCCACGGCGCGGCGGTCAGCGTGGGCCTCGTGTTCGCCGCGGAGCTGGCGCGGCTGGCGGGCCGGCTCGACGACGAGACCGCGGACCGGCACAAGCGGGTGCTGGACCTGCTGGGCCTGCCCACGTCCTACGACCCGGACGCGCTGGGCCAGCTGCTGGACTCGATGAAGCTGGACAAGAAGACCCGCTCCGGGATGCTGCGGTTCGTGGTGCTCGACGGACTCGCGAAGCCGGGCAGGCTGGAGGGCCCGGACCCGTCGCTGGTGGCGGCCGCCTACTCGGCGCTGACCGGCGGCGAGCGCAAGCAGGCCGGGTCGGAGGTGTTCCTGTGAGGGTCCTGGTGCTCAACGGCCCGAACCTGGGCCGGCTGGGGACGCGGGAGCCGGCGATCTACGGGTCCACGACCTATGCGGACCTGGTCGCGCTGTGCGAGCGCACCGGTGCGGAGCTGGGCCTGGACGTCGAGGTGCGGCAGACCGACCACGAGGGCGAGCTGCTCGGCTGGCTGCACGAGGCGGCCGACGCGGGCACCCCGGTGGTGCTGAACGCGGCGGCGTGGACGCACTACTCGATCGCGGTGCGGGACGCGTGCTCGCAGCTGACGGGTCCGCTGCTGGAGGTGCACATCTCGAACGTGCACAAGCGCGAGTCGTTCCGCGGGCACAGCTACCTGTCGGACATCGCGACCGGGGTGCTCGTCGGGCTGGGCGTCCGCGGCTACGCGCTGGCGCTGCGCTGGATCGCGGAGGAGCGCACCGCCCAGGCCTGAGCGTCCGGTTCGGGTCCGGGCGGTTGAGACGATCTCCTAAACTGGGGTGGCCCGGGATCGCCCGGGATTCCCGCGCGGGGGCGGGGGATCGCACGGGGGAAGGCTCTTTCCGCTCATGGTCGAACGATCGTGCCCGTCCCGGCGGGTGCGCGCGCTCGTCCCGCTCGGCGCGGCGCTCGCGCTGCTCGCGGGGTGCGCCCTGCCCGAGGCGGTGCCGCAGCACCCGCCGACCCGGTTCGACCGGCCCGTCGAGCGCAGCCTCAGCAGCGGCGCGTTGCGCACCGCGGACGAACGCTCCAGCGACGGTGTGGTGGCCTCCGGCGGGAATCCGGCCCCGTACAACTACGCGCCGAGCGTGCTGGCCGAACCGGACGGCGAAGGCATGCACCACCGAGCCTGGTGGTGCAGCCAGCTGCCCGGGATCGGCCCGCCCGGTGACGACGTGCTGTTCGCCGAATCCGGTGCCCTGGACGAGGAGTTCTCCGCGGACGGCGCCCCCGCGGTCCCGGTGTTCACCGCCGAACCGGGCGCGTTCGACGGCAAGCACACCTGCGACCCGTCCGTGCTGCGCACCGGAGGCCGGTACTACCTGTACTACACGGGGGCCGCCGCCGAGCACGCCCACGGCAACGCCATCGGCGTCGCGAGCAGCGGCGACGGCCGCGCGTGGCGGCGGGAGGCGGGCGGCCGGTCGATCGTGCGGCCGTCGGGGGAGGTGCCCCGGGCCAACGACTACGGCGCGGGCCAGCCCTCGGCGCTGTTCCTGGACGGCTGGTTCTACCTGATGTTCACCGACACCACCGCGTCCGGCGCCGGGTGGAACGGCGCGGGGCAGTTCGTGCTGCGCGCCAAGGACCCGGAGTTCACCGACCGGGTGCAGGCGCTCGGCGAGGCCGGTTTCACCCCGGCGGGCACCACCGACGCGGCGCGGCGGCGGTCCGTGGTGGACGCGTTCAGCGCGGACTGGATGTGGAGCGACGCGCTGCGGGCGTTCCTGATCGCCCACCAGACCGAGCAGGGCACCACGATCACCTCCTGGGACCGCGACTTCACCCGCCACCCGTACGCACCGCTGCTGGTGCCCGGGCCGTGGCGGGAAGGACCGGGGCTGGTGCGCGGCGACGACGGGCACGCACCCACCTCGACCGAGGACCCGTGCGGCACGGTGCCGGTGGACCTGCTGCGCGCCACCGAACCGGACCCGGCGCCGACGGCGTTGCGCTCCTTCGGGCTGGACGTGATCGGGGTGACCGGCTGCGCCGCCCCGGCGGGCGCCCGCGACGTGCTGGAGGCGTTCGGGGTGCCGTCGCCGGAGCGCACGGTGGACGTGGTGCGCGGCGGGCGGAAGGTGCGCGTGGAGCGCCGCTCGGTGGCCGCGACGATGGTGCGCCGCGTCCGCGACGAGCGGGTCCCGGCGCTGGAGGACGTGCCGGTGGCGGGCGTGGTCCGCGCCGGCGCACCGGTGCTGCGGTCCCCGGCGGGGGAGCTGGTCGTGCTCGACGACCACGACCGCGCCTGGACGATCCTGGCGGACAGCGCGGCCGCGAACGACTCGCCGGTGACCGACCTGGACCAGCGCGCCTGGGACGCCTTGCCCCGGGCCGGCGACCTCCGCTGACGCCTCGACGGGCCGTCCGCCAGGGGTGCTCGGGGCAGGCGGTCCGTGCACCTGGCGCCTTCGGCCAAGCGGGCGTGGCCTCGCGCGATGTCTGGTTAGGCTGGTGCGCATGCCCGAGACGCACGCCCGCCGCCGCCAAGCCCTGCGCGACCTGCTCCGCCGAGCGGAGCTGGACGCGGTGCTGGTCACCGACTTGCTCAACATCCGCTACCTGACCGGGTTCACCGGTTCGCAGGCCGCGCTGGTGGTGCACGCCGCCGACGAGCCCGGTGCGGAGCGGGCCACCGCGTTCAGCACCGACGGCCGCTACCGAACCCAGTCCGCCGAGCAGGTCCCCGACCTGGAGCGGTTCATCGAGCGGCCCAGCGAACTCGTGCTGGCCGAACACCTCGCGCAGCACCCGGCCCGCTACCGGCGCACCGGCTTCGAGAGCGGGCACGTCACCGTGGACGGGCTCGACGTGATCGCCGCGGCCGCCCCGGGGATCGAACTCGTCCGGGCCCCCGGCCTGGTGGAGGAGCTCCGCCTGATCAAGGACGCCGCGGAGGTGGACGCGCTGCGGATGGCGTGCGCGGCGGCCGACCGCGCGCTGGCCGACCTCATCGAGCACGGCGGGCTGCGCCCCGGTCGTACCGAGCTGGAGGTGGCCCGCGAACTGGAGGCCCGGATGCGCGAGCACGGCGCCGCCGGTCCGTCGTTCGAGACGATCGTGGCCGCGGGCGCGCACTCGGCGATCCCGCACCACCGGCCCACTTCGGCGGTGCTGGCCGCGGGGGACTTCGTGAAGATGGACTTCGGCGCCCTGGTGGACGGCTACCACTCGGACATGACCCGCACCGTGGTGCTGGGTTCCCCCGCCGACTGGCAGCGCGAGATCTACGAGCTGGTCCGGACCGCGCAGGCGGCCGGGTGCGAGGCGGTGCGCCCCGGCGCGGACGTGCGCGAAGTGGACGGCGCGGCCCGGAAGGTGATCGAGGACGCGGGGTGCGGCGAGCGGTTCCCGCACGGCCTCGGCCACGGCGTCGGCCTCGAAATCCATGAGGCACCGGCGTTGTCGCAGCGGGGGGACGGTACGATTCGTGAGGGGATGGTGGTCACCGTCGAACCCGGCGTGTACGTGCCGGAGCGTGGCGGGGTCCGCATCGAGGACACCCTGGCCGTGCGCGAGAGCACGCCGGAACTCCTCACCTTGACGACCAAGGAGCTCGTCGCCGTCTGAGCGCGGTGCGCGTGCGGCCGATGACGTTACGGCGGCGCCGCACGCCGCCTCAGTTGTCAACCGCAGCCCGCATCACATGGAGAGACCGGACACGTGGCATCCACGAACGACCTCAAGAACGGACTCGTGCTCAAGATCGACGGCCAGCTCTGGTCCGTGGTCAACTTCCAGCACGTCAAGCCGGGCAAGGGCGGCGCCTTCGTGCGCACCACGCTGAAGAACGTGCTCTCCGGCAAGACCGTCGACAAGACCTTCAACGCCGGGGTCAAGGTCGAGACGGCGAACGTGGACCGCCGCGAGATGACCTACCTCTACGACGACGGCACCGACTTCGTCTTCATGGACCAGGACACCTACGACCAGGTGACCGTGGCGCGCCCGGTCGTCGGCGACGCGGCGGACTACATGCTGGAGAACAGCAACGTGGTCATCGCTCGCCATGACGACGAGCCGCTGTACGTGGAGCTGCCCGCCTCGGTGGAGCTCTCCGTCTCGCACACCGACCCCGGTGTGCAGGGCGACCGCTCCACCGGCGGCACCAAGCCGGCGACGCTGGAGACCGGTGCGGAGATCCAGGTCCCGCTGTTCCTGAACACCGGCGACAAGGTCAAGGTCGACCCGCGCGACGGGCGCTACCTGGGTCGCGTCAACACCAAGTGATTCGTTCCCGCCGCGCCCGCGGCCCCGCCGGTGCGTCCGGCAGGGCCGCGGTTCGCGCCGGGCGGGGGACACCGGAAAGAGAGTTGTGAGTTGGGCTCACGGAGCAAGGCCCGCAAACGCGCGGTGGACGTGCTGTACGAGGCCGACCTGCGCGGTCTCGACGCGGTGACGTTGCTGTCCGAGCGGCTCGCCGCGCCCGAGGCCGCGCCCGTCGCGGACTACTCGGTGACGCTCATCGAGGGCGTCGCGGGCAACCGGCAGCGCATCGACGACGTGCTCGTCGAGCACTCCGAGGGCTGGACGTTGAGCCGGATGCCCGCGGTGGACCGGGCCGTGCTGCGGCTGGGCCTCTACGAGCTGCTGTGGAGCGAGGACGTGCCGCCCGCGGTCGCCATCGACGAGGCCGTGGAGCTGGTGAAGGCGCTGTCCACGGACGATTCGCCGCGGTTCGTCAACGGCGTGCTGGGCCGGATCGCCGGGATCAGCGACCGGCTGCGGACGTCGATCCGCAACCTGGAGGCCGCCGAGGCCGCGGCGCGGGAGCGCGCCGAGTCCGACGCGCAGAACTGATCAGCCGAACTTCGCGGGGGCGCCGGTGCGTCCCCGCGTTGTCGCATCCGCACCCGGAAATCGGTTTCCCGGCCCGAGCGCAGGACGGCTGCGGCCCCGTCCCCGGGTTCCGGGGCGGGGCCGCAGCAGCCGCATTCGCGAGTTCACTCCTCCCGAGCGGGTCGTGCCTCGGGCGGCAGGACGCCCCAGTCGATGAGCTGTTCGGTCAGCTCGCCGGGGGTCATGTCGTAGATGATGGCGAGGGATCGCAGGTCCTCGGTCCGGATGGACAGCACCTTGCCGTTGTAGTCGCCGCGCTGGCTCTGGATGGTCGCCGCGTACCGGGCGAGAGGCCCGACCTTCTCGGCAGGCAGCTGCTGCAACCGCTCCAGGTTGATCACGACCTTGGTGGCCGGTTCGGCGCCGGAGGGCACCCGACCCTCCGGGAGTAGCTCCGCGACCGGAACACCGTAGAAGTCGGCCAGTTCGGCGAGCTTCTGCACGGTGACCGCTCGGTCGCCACGTTCATAGGACCCGACGACCACGGCCTTCCACCGCCCGCCTGACTTCTGCTCGACGCCGTGCAGCGAGAGACCCTGCTGCTGGCGGATAGCGCGGAGCTTGCCGCCCAGCGCCTTGGCGTAGTCGCCCATGTGGCGTTTCTCCGTTTCATTCGCCCCGTCAGCCTAGATCGGATGCCGGGGAGGAAAGCTCAGATTGATACGGAGAGTAATGTTCGCTCGCAAGTGTCACTAGGTCAAGTTGGTCTTCCTATGCCGCCAGGGCGAGTACGCACACACCACCCGGACGATTGACCTGCGGACGCTGATAGCGTACAAGGCGAACCCGGTGGTCACCTGGTGGCGATCCGAAGTTCGTTCCGGCGGGCGGGTGCACGCGCATCCCGTCCACTGGGGAATCAACCATCCTTTAAGGACCCGTCCAGTGAGGCGGGGAAGGAGGCCAGACCGTGGCGTCACGCCGGCAGGCGGGCGCGACGGACCCGGCCGGGCAGCGGGAGCTGCTCTCGGCCGGTGACGTTGCGCGCACGATCGCCCGCATCGCTCATCAGATCATCGAGAAGACCGCGTTGGACACCACCGCGGAGGGGCCCGAGGCCCCGCGGGTGGTGCTGCTGGGAGTCCCGACCAGGGGCGTGCCGCTGGCGCGCCGCCTCGCCGCCCGGATCGCGGAGTTCAGCGGGGTGGAGGTGCCCACCGGCACCCTCGACATCACGCTCTACCGAGATGACCTGCGAAAACAACCGAACCGGCCGCTGGAGCCGAGCAGCCTGCCGCCCGCGGGCATCGACGGCGCGCTGGTGGTGCTGGTCGACGACGTGCTGTTCTCCGGCCGCACGGTGCGCGCCGCGCTGGACTCGCTGCGGGACCAGGGCAGGCCGAGCGCGGTGCAGCTGGCGGTGCTGGTCGACCGCGGCCACCGGGAGCTGCCGATCCGCGCGGACTACGTGGGCAAGAACGTGCCGACCTCGCGCAGCGAGGAGGTCGCGGTGCGGCTCGCGGAGGTCGACGACGCGGACTCGGTGTTCATCCGGCGCAGCGAGGAGGTGCGGTGATGCGGCACCTGCTGTCCACCGAGGGCCTGGACGCGGCGACGGCGACCGCGGTGCTGGACACCGCGGGCACGCTGAAGCAGACGCTGCTGGGCCGCGAGGTGCGCAAGCTGCCCACGTTGCGCGGGCGCACCGTGATGACCATGTTCTACGAGAACTCCACCCGGACCCGGGTGTCGTTCGAGGTCGCCGGCAAGTGGATGAGCGCCGACGTGATCAATGTGTCGGCCTCCGCGTCCTCGGTCGGCAAGGGCGAGTCGCTGCGGGACACCGCGCTGACCCTCTCGGCGGCCGGGGCGGACTGCGTGATCGTGCGGCACCCGGCTTCGGGCGCGGCGCACCGGCTCGCGGGCTGGCTGGACGAGGCGGGCACCCAGGTCGTGAACGCGGGCGACGGGATGCACGAGCACCCGACGCAGGCGCTGCTGGACGCGGCGACGCTGCGGGAACGCCTCGGCGAGCTAGCCGGGCGCAAGATCGCGATCGTGGGTGACCTGCTGCACAGCCGGGTCGCGCGGTCGAACGTGCACCTGCTGCGGACCCTCGGCGTCGAGGTGGTGCTGGTGGCGCCGCCGACGCTGGTGCCGCACGGCATCGAGCACTGGGGCGCGGAGGTCGTGCACGAGCTGGACCCGATGCTGCCGGGCCTGGACGCGGTGATGCTGCTGCGGGTGCAGGCCGAGCGGATGCACGGCGGGTTCTTCCCGTCGGCTCGCGAGTACTCGATCGCCTACGGCCTGAACGAGAAGCGGCTGGCGCTGCTGCCGGAGCACGCGGTGGTGCTGCACCCCGGCCCGATGCTGCGCGGCATGGAGATCGCCCCGGCGGTGGCGGACTCGCCGCGCGCGGCGATCACCGAGCAGGTCCGCAACGGGGTCCACGTGCGCATGGCGGTGCTCTACCACCTGCTGGCCGGAGAGGAGATCGCGGCGTGAGCCGGGTGCTGATCGAGGAAGTCCGTCCCTACGGGGACGGCACGCCGGTGGACGTGCTGGTCGACGGCGAGGTCATCGCCGAGATCGGCGCGGACCTGGACGTCGAGGCCGACGAGGTCGTGCGGGGCGGCGGCGGGGTGCTGCTGCCCGGTTTCGTGGACCTGCACACGCACCTGCGGGAGCCGGGCCGCGAGGACACCGAGACGGTCGAGACCGGTTCGGTGGCGGCCGCGCTGGGCGGCTACACGGCGGTGTTCGCGATGGCCAACACCGACCCGGTGGCCGACAACGCGGTGATCGTGGAGCACGTGTGGCGCCGCGGCCTGGAGATCGGCCTGGTCGACGTGCACCCGGTGGGCGCGGTGACGGTCGGCCTGGGCGGCGAGCAGCTCGCGGAGCTGGGCACGATGGCGCGCTCGGCGGCCGGGGTGCGGGTGTTCTCCGACGACGGCAAGTGCGTGCACGACCCGCTGGTGATGCGCCGCGCGCTGGAGTACGCGAAGGCGCTGGGCGTGGTGGTGGCCCAGCACGCCGAGGAGCCGCGGCTCACGGTCGGCGCGCAGGCCCACGAGGGCGCGAACGCGGCCCGGCTGGGCCTGGCGGGCTGGCCGGCTCCGGCGGAGGAGTCGATCGTGGCGCGGGACTGCCTGCTGGCCGGGCACACCGGCGGCACGCTGCACGTCTGCCACGTGTCCACGGCGGGCACCGCGGAGATCCTGCGCTGGTGGAAGTCGCGCGAGTCCGCGGGCACCGTGTCGGCGGAGGTCACGCCGCACCACCTGCTGCTCACCGACGAGCTGCTGAGCACCTACGACCCGGTCAACAAGGTGAACCCGCCGCTGCGCACCGACGAGGACGTGCGGGCGCTGCGGCGGGCGCTGGCGGACGGCACCGTCGACTGCGTGGCCACCGACCACGCGCCGCACGCCGCGCAGGACAAGGACTGCGAGTGGTCGGCCGCCAAGCCCGGCATGCTCGGCCTGCAGACCGCGCTGGGCGTGGTGGCGCGCACGATGGTCGAGCCGGGCCTGCTGGACTGGCGCGGCGTGGCGCGGGTGCTCAGCGAGCGGCCCGCGCAGATCGCCGGGCTGGCCGACCAGGGCCGCCCGATCGCGGTGGGCGAACCGGCGAACCTGGCGCTGGTCGATCCGGACGCGCGCTGGACGGTGCGCGGCGCGGAACTGGCCAGCATCACGGCGAACACGCCTTTCGAGGGCATGGAGCTGCCGGGCCGGGTGCGCGCGACGCTGCTGCGCGGCCGGGTCACCGCGCACGAGGGCGAGGTGCGGCGCTGATGGAGCGGACGCTGTGGGTGCTGGCGCTGCTGGCGCTGCTGGCGCTGGTGTACTTCGGGATGCGCCGCGGCTGGCTGAACCGCAAGCGGCGCCAGGACGCGGAGTTCGCCGCGTTCCCGGCGGCCCCGGCGGACGTGGCCGAGCGGCCCGCGCTGCTGGCCGACCAGAGCGGCTTCTACGTGGGCAGCACGAAGGCCGGTGACTGGCAGGACCGGATCGTGGTCGGCGACATCGGGCACCGCGCGAACGCGGTGGCGAAGCTGCGCGACTCGGGCCTGCTGCTGGAGCGGACCGGCGCGAGTCCGATGTGGATTCCCGCGGAGTCCGTGCTGGACGCGCGGGTGGACCACAAGCTGGCGAACAAGGTCGTTCCCGGTGCGGGGCTGCTGGTGGTGACCTGGCGCCTGGGGGACCAGGACATCGACACCGGCTTCCGCGCGGACGACAAGTCCACTCAGGACGAGTGGGCGGGTGCGGTGCGGGCATTGGCGCCTGCCGCAGGACGTGACGACAACCCGGAGGGACAGGCATGACCGCGCACACCCCGGCGGCACTGGTGCTCGAAGACGGCCGGATCTTCCGCGGCGCCGCCTACGGCCAGGAGGGCCGAACGCTCGGCGAGGCGGTGTTCTCCACCGCCATGACCGGTTACCAGGAGACGCTGACCGACCCGTCCTACCACCGCCAGATCGTGGTGCAGACGGCGCCGCAGATCGGCAACACCGGCTGGAACGACGAGGACGACGAATCGCAGCGCATCTGGGTCGCGGGCTACGCCGTGCGCGACCCCGCGCGGGTGCCGTCGAGCTGGCGCTCCCGCCGCGCGCTGGACGAGGAGCTGCGCGCGCAGGGCATCGTGGGCATCGCCGGCCTGGACACCCGCACGGTGACCCGGCACCTGCGCGAGCGCGGCGCGATGCGCGCCGGGATCTTCTCCGGTGCGGCGCTGGGCTCCGACGAGGAGCTGGTGGCGCAGGTCGCGGCCTCCGAGCAGATGTCCGGCGCGAACCTGGCCGGTGACGTGACCACCGCCGAGCCGTACGTGGTGGCCGCCGAGGGCGAGAAGCGGTTCACCGTCGCGGCGCTGGACCTGGGCATCAAGTCCAACACGCCGCGGATGATGGCCCAGCGCGGCATCGAGGTGCACGTGCTGCCGCTGTCGTCCACCGTGGACGACCTGCTGGCGGTGAACCCGGACGGGGTCTTCCTGTCCAACGGCCCCGGCGACCCGGCGACCGCCGACCACGCCGTGGAGCTCACCCGCGAGGTGCTGGGGCGCAAGCTGCCGCTGTTCGGCATCTGCTTCGGCAACCAGCTGCTGGGCCGCGCGCTCGGCCGCGGGACGTACAAGATGCGCTACGGGCACCGCGGGATCAACATCCCGGTGATCGACGTGGACACCGGCAAGGTCGCGATCACCGCGCAGAACCACGGTTTCGCGGTCGAGGGCGACGCCGGCGAGCGGTTCGGCACCGACTTCGGCGCCGCGAAGATCAGCCACTACTGCCCGAACGACGGGACGGTCGAGGGCCTGCGGCTGCTCGACGGACCCGCGTTCAGCGTCCAGTACCACCCGGAGGCGGCGGCCGGTCCGCACGACGCCGCGCCCCTGTTCGACGAGTTCACCAGCATGATGAGCGAGGCCCGCTGATGGCGAAGCGCACTGATATCGAGCACGTGATGGTGATCGGCTCCGGGCCGATCGTCATCGGGCAGGCCTGCGAGTTCGACTACTCGGGCACGCAGGCGTGCCGGGTGCTGCGGGAGGAGGGGCTGCGGGTCAGCCTGGTCAACTCCAACCCGGCGACGATCATGACCGACCCGGAGTTCGCGGACGCCACCTACGTGGAGCCGATCACCCCGGAGTTCGTGGAGAAGGTCATCGCGGCCGAGCGCCCCGACGCGCTGCTGGCCACCCTCGGCGGCCAGACCGCGCTGAACACGGCGATGGCGCTGGACGAGCGCGGCGTGCTGGAGAAGTACGGCGTGGAGCTGATCGGCGCCGACATCGAGGCCATCGAGCGCGGTGAGGACCGGCAGCGGTTCAAGGACATCGTGCGCTCCATCGGCGGTGACGCGCCGGAGAGCGCCGTGTGCAAGTCGATGGACGAGGTCCGCGACTTCGTCCGCGAGCACTCGCTGCCCGTGGTGATCCGCCCCAGCTTCACGATGGGCGGCCTGGGCTCCGGCATGGCGCACACGCACGAGGACCTGGAGCGGATGGCCTCGCTGGGCCTCACCGAGTCCCCGGTGCACGAGGTGCTCATCGAGGAGAGCGTGCTCGGCTGGAAGGAGTACGAGCTGGAGCTGATGCGCGACCACGCGGACAACGTGGTGGTCATCTGCTCCATCGAGAACATCGACCCGATGGGCGTGCACACCGGTGACTCGGTGACGGTGGCCCCGGCGATGACGCTGACCGACCGCGAGTACCAGAAGATGCGCAACGTCGGCATCGACGTGCTGCGCGCGGTGGGCGTGGAGACCGGCGGCTGCAACATCCAGTTCGCGATCCACCCGGAGACCGGGCGCATGGTCGTGATCGAGATGAACCCGCGGGTGTCGCGCTCCTCGGCGCTGGCGTCGAAGGCGACCGGTTTCCCGATCGCGAAGATCGCGGCGAAGCTGGCGATCGGCTACACGCTCGACGAGATCCGCAACGACATCACCGGCGAGACCCCGGCGAGCTTCGAGCCGACGCTGGACTACGTGGTCGTCAAGGTGCCGCGGTTCGCGTTCGAGAAGTTCCCGGGCGCCGACCCGCTGCTGACGACGACGATGAAGAGCGTCGGCGAGGCGATGTCGCTGGGCCGTTCCTTCCAGGAGGCGCTGGGCAAGGCGCTGCGCTCGATGGAGACCTCGCGGATCGGGTTCTGGACGAAGGGCGACCCGGAGGGCGCGACCCTGGAGTCCACTCTGGATGATCTGCGGATCGCGCACGACGGGCGGCTCTACACCGTGGAGCGCGCGCTGCGGCTGGGCGCCACCGTGGCGCAGGTGCACGAGGCCTCGGGCATCGACCCGTGGTTCGTGGACCAGGTCGCCGCGCTGGTGGAGCTGCGCGAGCAGCTGATCGCGGCGCCGGTGCTGGACGCGGACCTGCTGCGGCTGGCGAAGCGCTCCGGGCTGTCCGACCGCCAGATCGCCGCGCTGCGCCCCGAACTGTCCGATGAGGACGGTGTGCGGTCGCTGCGGCACCGGCTGGACGTGCGGCCGGTGTACAAGACGGTGGACACCTGCGCGGCCGAGTTCGCGGCCCGCACCCCGTACCACTACTCGGCCTACGAGCTGGACCCCGGCGCCGAGTCCGAGGTCGTCGAGCAGCGGGAACGCCCCAAGGTGATCATCCTCGGGTCGGGGCCGAACCGCATCGGCCAGGGCATCGAGTTCGACTACTCCTGCGTGCACGCGGCGACCTCGCTGCGCGACGCCGGGTTCGAGACCGTGATGGTCAACTGCAACCCGGAGACGGTGTCCACCGACTACGACACCGCGGACCGGCTGTACTTCGAGCCGCTGACGTTCGAGGACGTGCTGGAGGTCGTCGAGTCCGAACGCGCGTCCGGCGAGGTCGCGGGCGTGATCGTGCAGCTGGGCGGGCAGACGCCGCTGGGCCTGGCGCAGCGGCTCGCCGACGCGGGCGTGCCGATCGTGGGCACCCCGCCGGAGGCGATCCACCTCGCGGAGGAGCGCGGCGCGTTCGGCGACGTGCTGCGCAAGGCCGGGCTGCCCGCCCCGAAGTACGGCATGGCGACCTCGTTCGACGCGGCCAAGCGCATCGCCGACGAGATCGGCTACCCGGTGCTGGTGCGTCCGTCGTACGTGCTCGGCGGCCGCGGCATGGAGATCGTCTACGACGAGGCGTCGCTGGAGAACTACATCGCCCGCGCCACCGAGGTCACCCCGGAGCACCCGGTGCTGGTGGACAACTTCCTCGACGACGCCATCGAGATCGACGTGGACGCGCTGTGCGACGGCGACGAGGTGTACCTCGGCGGCGTGATGGAGCACATCGAGGAGGCCGGCATCCACTCCGGCGACTCGGCGTGCGCGCTGCCGCCGATCACGTTGGGACGCCAGGACATCGAGCAGGTCCGCGAGTCGACGAAGGCCATCGCGAAGGGCATCGGCGTGCTCGGCCTGCTCAACGTGCAGTACGCGTTGAAGGACGACGTGCTGTACGTGCTGGAGGCGAACCCGCGGGCCTCGCGCACCGTGCCGTTCGTGTCGAAGGCGACGGCGGCGCCGCTGGCGAAGGCCGCGTCCCGGATCATGCTGGGCGCGAGCATCGCCGACCTGCGGGCCGAGGGCCTGCTCCCGTCCACCGGGGACGGTGCGGACCTGCCGATCGACGCGCCGGTGGCGGTGAAGGAAGCGGTGCTGCCGTTCCACCGCTTCCGCACCCCGGAGGGCCACGGCGTGGACTCGCTGCTGGGGCCGGAGATGAAGTCGACCGGCGAGGTGATGGGCATCGACGTCTCCTTCGGGCAGGCGTTCGCGAAGTCCCAGACCGCCTCGTACGGTTCGCTGCCGACCTCGGGCACCGTGTTCGTCTCGGTCGCCAACAAGGACAAGCGTTCGCTGGTGTTCCCGGTGAAGCGCCTCGCCGACCTCGGGTTCGAGATCCTCGCGACCTCGGGCACCACGGAGGTGTTGCGGCGCAACGGGATTCCGGCGAAGGAGGTGCGCAAGCACAACGAGTCCAAGCAGGACGGTGAGCGCGACGTCATCGACCTGATCCGGGCCGGCGAGATCGACATGGTGGTCAACACCCCGTACGGCAACCCGGGCCCGCGCGTCGACGGCTACGAGATCCGCACCGCGGCGGTGTCCCGGGACATCCCGTGCATCACCACGGTGCAGGGCGCGTCGGCGGCGGTGCAGGGCATCGAGGCGGTCATCAACGGCGACATCGGCGTGCGGCCGCTGCAGGCGCTGCAGGCGGCGCTGCGCAAGAGCGGTGAGCTGCGGTGACGGCCGTCCGGGCGGGTTTCGGGCGGCGGCTCGCGGACGCGGTCGCGGCGCGCGGCGCGCTGTGCGTGGGCATCGACCCGCACCCGGCGCTGCTGCACGCCTGGGGCTTGGAGGAGAGCCCGGCGGCGTTGGAGCGGTTCGCGATGACCGCGGTGGAGGCGCTGGCCGGTGAGGTCGCGGTGCTCAAACCGCAGTCGGCGTTCTTCGAGGTCTACGGCTCGGCGGGCGTGGCGGTGCTGGAGAAGGTCGTCGCCGCGTCCCGCGAGGCCGGGGCGCTGGTGCTGCTGGACGTCAAGCGCGGTGACATCGGTTCGACGATGACGGCGTACGCCAACGCCTACCTCGACGAGCACTCGCCGCTGGCCGCGGACGCGCTGACGGTGTCGCCGTACCTCGGTTTCGGTTCGCTGGCACCGGCGCTGGGCATCGCGGAGCAGACCGGGCGCGGCGTGTTCGTGCTGGCCCGCACCTCGAACCCGGAGGGCGTGGCGTTGCAGCGCTCCACCGCCGAGGACGGCCGCACCGTCGCCCAGTCCATCGTGGACGCGGCGGCGGAGAACAACGCCGGGGCCGATCCGTTCGGCTACGTCGGCGTGGTGGCCGGGGCGACGATCAAGCCGGGGGAGCTGGACTTCTCCCGCTTGAACGGGCCGATCCTGGCTCCCGGCCTGGGAGCCCAGGGCGCCACCGTGCAGGGCCTGCGCGCCACCTTCGGTGCGGCGCTGCCCTCGGTGCTGCCCGCCACGGCCCGCGACGTCCTCGGCCACGGCCCGTCCGTGGCGGACCTCCGCTCGGCGGCCCGCCGGGTCCGCGACGAACTCGGGGTCCTGCTGGAGTCCTGATGCGGTCTTCCGCGAGGTGAACGGCCCGTTCGACCAGGTCCTGCCGGTCGGGCGGGCCGTTCGCTCGCGGGGTGCCTTCCGGTGGCGTTCGGTTCAGTCGTCGCCGGGTTCGAGGGCGAGCGGGAGCTGGCCGCCGTCGAGGGCGACGAGCGGGGTGAACGGGTCCGGGTCGCCCGCCAGGCAGCGGGCGCAGTCCACGGGTGCGGTCACCGCCTCCGAATCCCCGGCCAGGGCGCGGCTGTCCAGTGGTTGGTGACATGCGGGTGCCGGGAACCGCAGTCCGCCGTACCAGTCGCGCAGTTCGACGCGGTGCACCCGCCGACCGCGGCCGGGCTGGCGCAGGTTGCGGTTCCGGAACCGCGCGCACTCGTGCTCGGACAAGCCGCGCAGGGCCAGGGAGGTCGGGTCGGTGCGGCGCTCGATCGCGGACACCCGATCCAGAGTCCTGGCAGGTGGGAGCGCCGCATACCGCGAAATCGGTGAAGTCCCGCCGACGATCGGGTACCGAAGCAGGTGAATGGCCCATTCACCCGATGAGCCTGGGCGAATGGGCCATTCACCTGACCGCCCGTCGCTGAACCCGCCCGGCGGGTCGTGTCGGTGTCCTGTCAGCGGCGAAGCCGCTGAGGTTCCGCCACCCGAGCACCACGCGGCAGAAGCAGCGAGAACTGGCAGTCACGGGTCAGGTGGTCGGGAAGTGGTCCTCCGCGGACGGGATGGTGCCGGAGAGGCTGTAGTCCTTGCCGTCGTCCCCGTCGTAGTTCTGCTGGTAGTACTGCTCCTCGCCGAGGAGGCCGCGGGCCGCGGCGCTCTCCGGGGTGCGCACGTCGGAGATGGTCTCCGCGGTCTCGCGGGCGGCGGCGCCGTTGATGCCGCCGCCTTCCGGCCATGCCGTCGCCCTGTCCACAGCGGACTGGGTGGTGCGTTCGGCGGCCCGGCCCAGGTCGTCGGCGTTGCCCATCAGTCCGGCCCCGCGCCCGCCGAGCTGCTCGGCGCTCTTGCCGAGCCCGGTGGCCGCGTCCGCGGTGCGCGCCCCGGCGCTGCCGAGCGCGTCGCCGCCGCGGCCGACCGCGCTCGCGGTGGAGCCCAGGGCGTCCGCGCCGCGGGAGGTGGCTTGCCCGGCGGCGGTCGCGGCGCCGCCGAGCCCCGGCGAGGTCGGGAACGCCGACAACCCGCCCGCGGTGAGCTTGGAACCGACCTTCGCGCCCGCCTCCGCCATGCTCTCCAAGGCCTTGGCCAGGTGCGTCCCGGCCTTGCCGAGCTTGGCGAGCAGTTCGCTCACCTTCGTCGCGATCTTCGACAGGGTCATGCCGACCCGCCCGGCCGCGTAGCCGAGGTAGCCCGCGACGGTCGCCCCGAAGCTGACGACGGACCCGGCGAGCGCGGCCAGCGCGCCCTTGATGAGTTCGGCGACGACGGCGGCGATGATGTCCCGCACCAGGCCGCGGCAGGTGGCGACCATGGTGCCCGCGGTGGCCATCGCGCCGGACGCGGTGCCCGCGCTGATCGCCATGGCCTGGACGCCCTCGGCGAACTCCCCGGCGCGCTGCTGGTAGGTGTCGCACGCCTTGCCCTGCCAGTCGGCGCAGCCGGACTGGACCTGGCCGGGGATGTCGGCGGCCAGCTGCTCCAGGTCGGTCTTCACCTGCTGCCAGGTGTCGGCGCCCTCCTTGATGGCGTTCGGGTCGCCGGCGAGGAAGTCGAGCGCTTCGCGCAGCGGCGTCAAGTGCTCCATCAGCCAGCCGACCCCGGCGGCGAGCACCGAGCCGATCGGGTCGATGGCGGTGATCAGCCCGTCCAGCGCGAGGATCCCGCCGCTGGCCGCGAACTCGCCCCAGTCCTCGCTCTCGAACGCGTTCCAGGTGGCGCGCGCCGAGTCGAAGATCCCCGCGCCCGCGGTCGAGGTGTCGGACCCCATGTCGGTGAGCATGCCGGTCATACCTCCACCTGCCCGAGCTGCTCGGAGTTGCGGACGTCGGTGTCCCGGTAGTCGGCGGCGGTCGCCTCGACGCGTTCGCCGAGGTCCCGGGTGAGGTCGGCGAACTTGCCGATCTCCTCGGCGGCCCGCTGCGAGGTCTGCCGGGCCTGCCCGGAGAACACCTGCCCGACCAGCCCGAAGCTGTCGACGCCGAACGAGACCCCGGCGCCCTTCTGCCCGGCGGCGGCGATGTCGTCGGCGAGACCGGCCAGCCACTGCGCGTGCGTGGACAGCCGGTCCGGTGTCACTTTGAACATGAACTCACTCCCCAGTGATCACCGCAGGTAGGTCTGCGGCGGTTCGTCCTCGTCGAAGGCCGGATCGTCGTTCCGACTCGCGGCGGACCCGTCCGGTTCCGCCGGGAGCTGGGTTCGCAGGAATTCCATCGCCGACGCGCCCGCGAACGGCTCCACGGTCTGCGCGACCCGGTGCGCGACGGCGCCCTGGGCTTGGGCGGCGAGCCGCAGGATGGTGTCGCGCAGCTCGGCCGGGCCGCGCTGCATCGAGTTCCGGTCGAAGTCCAGGCCCTGCAGGGCGCCGTTGGAGCCGACGGTGACCGAGACGCCGCCTTCGGTGGCGGTCTCGGTGAGGGAACCGAGCTGTTCCTGCAGCTGCTGGGACTGGCGCACCATCTCGTCGGCGCGGCCCTGCAACGAGTCGAGGAACTGCTGCGGTGTTTGCTCTGCCATGCGGAAAACCCCCGGTGTCGTGCCTGTCGGGGCGCCAGGTGCGCGCCTCGCGCCGGCCGGGTACGACCCGTCGGCACCACGATCGACGATCGCGGCGCCCGGACGGTTCCACGCGCGTGCACCGCGCACACCGGAACCCCAGAGCTCCCCCGGGAGGAGAGCGAACCCACCGGCACGAGCGCCCCCAGCGCTCGGCGCCCATCCAACATCCCGCGGCGCGCCGAGGTCAACGCGGGGTCGTGCGGAACGTGTGCGGAACGTGTGCGCGGCGGGTGGTGCACTGGAGCGCAGCGACCGGCACTGTGGTCCGTCCGCCGGTCGGGAGCCGCGCGGTGAGCGGCCGGTTCGTCGGCTGGGGGTGGGCGAACCGAGCCGTTCACCGGCCCGGTCCCCGTGCGCCTCAGGCCGCGGGGTGCAGGGCGCGGAGGCGTCCGGCGACCAGGCGGCTGCGGACGCCGAAGCCGAGCGCGACGACCGGCAGGGCGGCGAGGGTGAGGACGCCGAGCGGGGCTTGGCCGCTGAGCAGCGCCGCGCCGAGACCGAGGATGCCCAGCACCAGCAGCAGATTCGCGCGGGCGAGCCGTCCGCCGACCGGCACCGGCGGCTCCACATCGGGGTACCCGTGCCGCCGCCGCGCGAGGGCGAACCCGGCGCCGACGGCGAGGAACGCGTGCCCGGCCACGACCACCACGACCGGGACCCAGCCGAGCAGGTCGAGCCGACCGCTGCCGAGCCCGCCCGCGAGGACCAGCCACCACCCGGCGGCGAGCAGCGCGGGCGGCCAGATCCCCAGCCGGGCGCGCCTGCGCCGTTCCGCGTCCCGGGAGGGCAGGTGAACGCCGAGCAGCGCGAGCCCCAGCAGCGGTGCGAACAGCGCCCAGCCCAGCGGCGCCCACTCACCCGCCGATGCGACCACCACGTTGCTGCCCCGGTTGTCGAGCTCGCGGCGTTCGACCGGTGCGGGGGTCGTGGTGTTGTCCGGGGTGAGGTCGGAGTACTTGAAGGTGCGCTGCTCGGTGCGCCCGTCGTCCCAGCGGATCGTCGCCTCGCAGCGCCACCACCAGCCGAGACCCGACGCGCTGATCGGCCCGACCCGCGCGCAGCCGGTGGCCAGCGCGGTGCCGCGCTCGGTGGGCGTGCCGTCGGTGCCGGTGATGCCGGTGGCGCCCATGACGGTGGCGAACACGAGCAGCACCAGCAGCCGCACCGCGAGCTGCGCGGCGATGCCGCCGGCCCTGCGTCCCGGCGAGTGCTCCGCCGCGTCGCGTTCGCCGCGTTCGTCGCGCGGTGCGGGCGGTTCGCCGTGCCCGGGCAGCATGTCGTCGGAAGGTCGCACGTCCAGTCCTGTTCCCCCAGAGGCCGTTGCGGCGCCGAACCTAGCACGCGCCCGCACGCCGCTCCCTCGACCGCGCGGCTCCTCGACTGCGCGGCCCCCGCAGGTGAATGGCCCATTCGCCCAGTCCGCTTGGGCGGGTGGGCCATTCACCTGGTGGATCAGCGGGCGCAGAGGACCTCGACGGCGGTCTCGGCGTCGCCCTGGAAGGCCATGTCCAGGAAGTAGAGCTTGTCGGAGAGCTCGCCCAGCTGCTCCTTCACCACCTCCACGCGCGTCTCGCCCTGGCTGAGGTGGATGCCGCGCGTGGCCATCGTGATCACGATCGCCTCCGCCCGCCCCGCCGCGGTGATCTCCCATTTCGCTTCGCTCATCCGTGCCTCCCGTGATTCGGATTTCCGTTGGTGCGGAACACCTTCGGAACTTCCCGCCCTGGCACGCAATGAATCTTTCGGGTGAGGGATCTGGCTTGCCGCGGCGGCAACCCGAGAAGCTGCTCCCGAACGGCACAGGAGGTGGCATGAGCACGAGCAGCGCGGTCCCGGTGCGGACGCGCCGAGTGGCGAGCAGATTACGCGATCTGCGGCGGCGCAGCGGACTTTCCGCGCCGGAGGTGTCGCAGGCGCTGGGAATCTCGATGAGCAAGATCAGCCGGATGGAATCCGGGCACCGAGGCCTCAACACCGACGACGTGGCGGCGCTGCTGGGGTTGTACCGGGTTCCCAGCCGGGAGCGGGAGGAGGTGCTGACGCTGGTTCGGAACGGTGCGAGCCCGAACTGGTGGACCATGCCGAGTGGCTCGCTGGAGAAGTACTGGGACGACTTCCGATCTTTCGAAGCGGAAGCGACCACCTTGCGGAGCTACGAAACGATGCTGTTCCCGGGACTGCTGCAGACGCCCGGGTACGTCATGGCCATCGCGCACGCTCTTGCGCCGCACGGCATCGAAGACGACTTGGACAAGCTGCTGGCTCAGCGCACTGCGCGGCAGACTCAGCTGCACAGCGAGCGCACTTTCGAGTTCTTGATCGAGCAGAGCGTGCTCGAACGGGAGGCCGGAACTGCGGAGACGATGCACAGGCAGTTGGAACGCGTATCGGCCGTCGCGACCCGATCGAACGTGAGCGTGCAGATCGTGCCGCACTCCGCTGGGGCGCACGTCGGCCTGGACGGGCCGTTCCTGTACTTGGAATTCGCCGAGCACGCTGATCTCGTCCTCGGGGAGGCCATCGGTTGTGCCTCCTACATCGAGGAGAAGCAGATCGTCGCGGAGCGGCGAGAAGCACTAGGAATGCTGCGCAAGATCGCGCTGCCTCCCGACGAGTCGTTGCGACTGATCGACCGGAAATCCGACGAGTGGCGTCGGCGGAGCTGACGAACAGGAGAGATCGATGCGATCGCACTGGCAGAAGAGCAGCTACAGCAACTCGGTTCAATACTGCGTCGAGATAGCCCACTTGGACGACACCATCGCCGCCCGCGACTCCAAGGACCCCCACGGCGGCGTGTTGCGGATGTCGTCCGCCGCGTGGTCGGCGTTCCTGCACGCGCTCCGCGCGGACCGGTTCGACGGCTGATCTCCGCCGAACGGGCGGAAGTTCGTCCCAGACCCGGCCGCGGCTACCAGCTCGGGGTGGAACCGGGTTCGCACCTCATCGACGCGATGGCGACCGCCCGTTCGCTATCCGACGGCGCCGCCGAGCTCTCGGTGCGCCTCGAACTCGGGCGGGTGGACCGGGAACGAGGCGACCTCGGCCGCGTCGTGCGGCCGCTGCGGCGCAGCCTCGCGCTCGCCGGGCGGCTCGGCGACCGGGACATAGCGGCGAACCTGCGGCTGTTCTTCGCCGAAAGCGCACCTCGGCGCCGCTTCGCCCGACGCGGGCTTCGACGTCCACCCCCACCGCACCGGCTCGAACACCACGACATCGAACCCGCCGCCAACCCCTCCCACCCCTGATCGCCAGGGGTGGAACGCCCCCATGGGCGGGGAGAATTGTAGGACCCGGCCGGGACGACACGAGCGGGGGGGGGGGGGGGGGGGGGGGGGGGCCCCCCCCCCCCGGCGC
>NZ_JAIUKC010000095.1:24017-41294 GCF_020177435.1 Saccharopolyspora sp. 7B
GTGAACGGACCGTTCGTCCGATCTGGTTGGACGAACGGTCCGTTCACTCACGTCTCGGTCGGGTGGGTGGTCGACGGAGCGTCCGGCCTCGCCGCTTCACGGAGCGATCTCGCTCGGGCGGCGTCGACGCCGCTGCCCGCACCTCTGGCGCCACCAGCGGCTCGACGCCGTGCTCGTCGTGCCCAAGAAGGCAGCGGAGGGCCCGTTCGGACTGCCCAACGACAACCCGTGGGACTGCCTCGGGCACTGGGGCCGGCGCGCTCTGGACCTGCCGGACCCCCGGATCCGGGCCCGGCGTCCTGGTTCGAGCCGACGCTGCCCGAGCTCGGGCCGGTGTTGAGCACGCGACCTCGACCAACGGGATCACCGCGCTGTGGACGGCGGTGGAAGCCGCCCGCACCCTGGGCCTGATCACCTCGCCCGGAGGCCGTTGACGACGAGTTCGACGAGGGTCGGCGCGCGTGCGTCCCACTCGGCTTCGGGGATGCGGGACAGCCCGCCGAGCAGCAGCAGCACGTCGGCGGCGTCGATGTCCGCGCGGAACTCGCCCGCCGCCTCGCCCCGGTCGAGCAGCGCGCCGAGCGCCTCGTCGATGCGGTGGTGCTGGCCCGCGTGCAGGTCCTGCCAGGCCGACGCCTCGATCGCGGCCATCACGCCCCGCTTCACCCGCGCGTACTCGACGAGCCGCTGCAGCCAGCGGGTCATCGCCTCCAGCGGCGCGTGCTCGGCCAGCAGCGGTGGCACCTCGTCGACGAGCTGGCCCAGCTCCTCCCGGTAGACCTCGGCGAGCAGGTGCTCGCGGGTGGGGAAGTGCCGGTAGAGGGTGCCTTGGCCGACGCCGGCCGACTTGGCGACGGCGTGCAGCTTCAGCTCGGCCGCCGCACCGTTGGACCTGCTCAGCGCGTCGCGCGCGGCGTCGACGATGCGGTCGCGGTTGGCGGCGGCATCGGAGCGCAGTTCTCGGTCGGCCACGGTGCTCCCTTCGGTGGGCTTCCTCCGGCGGACAATCGGACAGTTGTCCGATACGGTGACGACCGCAACCGGACAACTGTCAGCTTAGACCTGGAGCCAGTGGGATGAACGGGCCGAACGACAAGATCATCGCCATCACCGGGGCCAGCAGCGGGATCGGCGCCGCCACCGCGCGGGAGCTCGCCGCCCGCGGCGCCACCGTCCTGCTCGGCGCCCGCCGCACCGACCGGCTGGACGAGCTCGTCGCGGGCATCCGCGCCGACGGCGGACGGGCGGAGGCGCTCGACGTCGACGTCACCCGCCGCGCCGACCTGCAGCGGCTCGTCGACCGGGCCGTCGAGGGCTACGGGCGCCTCGACGTGCTGGTGAGCAACGCGGGCATCGCGCGCGTCGCGCCCATGACCGACCTCGACGTCGACGACTGGGACGCCATGGTCGACGTCAACCTGCGCGGCGTGCTGCACGGCATCTCCGCCGCGCTGCCGCTGTTCCACCGCCAAGGCCGCGGGCACTTCGTCACCACCGCGTCCACCTCCGGCCTCAAGATCGTGCCGACGCAGGCCGTCTACGCGGGGGTCAAGAACGCGGTGCGCACCACGATGGAGGCGCTGCGCCAGGAATCCACCGACGGCTCGGTGCGCACCACCACCATCTCGCCCGGCTACGTCCGCACCGAACTCGTCGACCACGTCGAGGATCCGGCGCAGCGCGCGCAGTACCAGCGGCACATGGCCGAACTCGGCATCGGGCCCGACGCCGTCGCCCGCGCCATCGCGTTCGCCGTCGAACAGCCGGACGACGTGGAGATCGGCGACATCGTCCTGCGGCCCACCCGGCAGGGCTGACCGCCATCGCCCCGGTGTTCGGATCCGCGAACACCCTCGTCGTCGGCGAATCCCCGTTCGTGGCGGTCTTCGACACCATCGGCATCCCGGGAGCCGGGGTGGCGTTGCGGGCGGTGATCCTGGTGGCGGTGCTGTCGGTGCTCAACTCCGGGCTCCGCACCTCGTCCCGTGCTCGGCGAGCGCGGGGACGCCCCGGCGTGGACGCACCGGGTCGACTCGCGCGGGGTGCCCGCGGCGGGAGTGCTGTCCGGTGCTGCGGCGGCGCTGGGAGCGCGAGGAGCCGGCGGTCTTGCGGATCAGGATGGGCCTACCCGGTGCTGCCGCTGCTGGTGGCCGCGGCGATCGTGGCGGTGCTGGTGTCGATGGCCTTCAGCGCCGCCGCCGGGACGCGGGCGAGCCTGCTGGCGCGGGGCGTCATCCTCGCGATCGCGCCCGGTTCGGGCGGCGCCGCGCCGACGCGGCGGAGACGTTCCGGCGAGTTAAGAATTGATTTCGGCGAGCGCCGGAATTGTCCTGTAGGCACGCTGAATGGGGGTCCCGGCATTCTTGCCCGCCGGATTGAACACTCCGCCGGAGGTCCCCCGCCAGGTGGACGGAAGTGGGACTCAGGGTGTCGGGAAACCCCTCACCAGTCACTCGGCAAGCCTCTGGCCTGCGGGTTCCTCCGCTGGGCGTTGACCTAGGAAAACAGGTACTGTCTGCGACGTTCATTACACTTTCTCTGCGGAATGCTGCTCGATTCGGGTGAGGCGGTGTGGATCTTGACAACGGAGCGTGTGCGCCGCACCATTCCGTCCCAAGCATCGGAACGGGTTGCGCGGGCCGCCGGAACGTGGTCGCCCGACCCGGTGTGCCCTGAGAAGGACCCTCCACGCCGGCGAATCCGCGCATCGAGGCGAACCCCCGAGCGTCCGGAACGGCGACCCCGAGGAGTCGCGAGCAACCGCGCAGGCCGACCGCGTGGACGAGCAGAACGGAAATTCCGGACACAGTGAGCCAAGAAACCCTCCAGACCGGCGGCGATCCGAACGGGAAGCAGCCCGTCGACGCCGGAGACGCCGGCTA
Organism: Saccharopolyspora sp. 7B; assembly: GCF_020177435.1. NCBI lineage: Bacteria > Bacillati > Actinomycetota > Actinomycetes > Pseudonocardiales > Pseudonocardiaceae > Saccharopolyspora > Saccharopolyspora sp. 7B. The sequence continues at coordinate 26,900 of NZ_JAIUKC010000095.1, forward strand.
CAGCAAGTCGCTGAAGGCGCGGCACATCAACATGATCGCCATCGGCGGCGCGATCGGCACCGGCCTGTTCCTCGGCGCGGGCGGCAGGCTCGTGCAGGCCGGGCCCGCGCTGGCCATCGCCTACGCGGTGTGCGGGCTGTTCGCGTTCTTCGTGGTCCGCTCCCTCGGCGAGCTCATCCTCTACCGCCCCTCGTCCGGCGCGTTCGTGTCCTACGCCCGGGAGTTCATGGGGGAGAAGGGGGCCTACACCGCCGGGTGGATGCACTTCCTGAACTGGTCCACCACCGGCATCGCCGACATCACGGCCATCGCGCTCTACGCCCACTTCTGGGCGCTGTTCTCCCCGGTCCCGCAGTGGGTGCTGGCGCTGATCGCGCTGGGCGTCGTGCTCGCGCTGAACATGGTGTCGGTGCGGCTGTTCGGCGAGATGGAGTTCTGGTTCGCCATCGTCAAGGTCGGCGCGCTGGTGCTGTTCATGCTCATCGGCATCTACCTGATCGTCACCGGCCACGCCATCGACGGTCACCAGGCCGGGTTCTCGGTGATCTCCGACAACGGCGGGGTCTTCCCCTCCGGGATCGTGCCGGTCGTGCTGATCATGCAGGGCGTCGTGTTCGCCTACGCCTCCGTCGAGCTCGTCGGCGTCGCCGCCGGTGAGACGGAGAACCCCGAGAAGATCATGCCCAAGGCGATCAACTCGATCATGTGGCGGATCGGGATCTTCTACGTCGGCTCCGTCGTGCTGCTCACGATGCTGATGCCGTGGAGCTCCTACAAGGACGGCGAGAGCCCCTTCGTCACCGTCCTCGCCAACCTCGGCGTCCCCTACGCCGGGGACGTGATGAACCTCGTGGTGCTCACCGCCGCCATGTCCAGCCTCAACTCGGGGCTGTACTCCACCGGCCGCATCCTGCGGTCCATGTCGCTGGCCGGCTCCGCGCCGAAGTTCACCGGCGCGATGAACAAGAGCCAGGTGCCCTACGGCGGCATCCTGCTGACCTCCGCGGTCTGCGTCGTCGGCGTCGGGCTCAACGCGGTCGTGCCGGAGCAGGCGTTCGAGATCGTGCTGAACTTCGCCTCGATCGGCATCCTCGCCACCTGGGCGATCATCGTGCTCAGCCACCTGCTGTTCGTGCGCAAGGCCAAGCGCGGCGAAGTGGAGCGGCCCGGCTACCGGCTGCCGTTCTCCCCGTACATCGAGTACGTCACGCTGGCGTTCCTGGCCTCCGTCGTGGTCCTGATGGGCTTCGACGAGACCGGGCAGATCACCCTGATGGCGCTGCCGGTGATCCTGATCGCGCTGGTCGTCGGCTGGTACTGCGTCCGCGGCCGCATCGACATGTCGAAGATGGAACGCGAGTAGTCCAGGCGACCTCCCGAGCGGGGTGGCCGTCCGGTTCGCCCGGGCGCCCACCCCGTTGTCGTTCCGCCTCCTGCGCGTGATCCACATCGGCTAGGGTCGGCGCCCATCGGCGGCCCGGGTGGGTCCGGGCGGGCACCGCGGAGGGACGGATGGACGACGCGGCTCCGAAGCTGCTGGGCGGGCGGTACCGGCTGGGCAGGCGCCTGGGACGCGGCGGCATGTCCGTCGTCTACCGCGGGGTGGACACCCGGCTGGGGCGACCGGTCGCGGTGAAGATCTTCCGCTCCGACGCGGACGAAGCCTCCCGGCGGCGCTTCGAGGACGAGGCGCGGCTGCTGGCGCGGCTGAGCCACCCCGGCCTGGTGGCCGTGCACGACGCGGGCGCCGAGTCCGGCGACGGCGATCCGTACCTCGTCATGCAGCTCGTCGAAGGCCGGACCCTCAGCGCCGCCCTGCGGGCGGGCGCGTTCGAGACCGAGCAGGTCGTGGAGCTGGGCCGGCGGCTGGCCGAGGTGCTGGCCCACGTGCACGCCAACGGGATCGTGCACCGAGACGTGAAGCCCTCCAACGTGCTCATCACCGACGAAGGGCGGGTCTTCCTCGCCGACTTCGGCATCTCGCGGCTCGTGCACGCCGTGGGGCGGGTGACCGACTCGGGCGTGATCATGGGCTCCGCGCACTACATGGCGCCCGAGCAGGTGCGCGACGAGGACGTCGACCACGCCGCGGACGTGTACGCGCTCGGGCTCGTGCTGCTGGAGTGCGCCACCGGGCGCGCCGAGTACGACGGCACCAAGACCGAGGCCGCGGTGGCCCGGCTGACCCGCGAACCCCGCATCCCGGACTGGCTGCCGGACCCGCTCGCCGAGGTGCTGCCGGCCATGACGGCGTACGACCCGGAGCGGCGGCCCTCCGCCGCGCGCTGCGCGCGGCTGCTCGCCGCCGGAACCGCGGAGACCGGGGGCGGCGGGGACGCCGCTGCCACCGCGGACACCGCCGCCGCCGGGGACGCGGGCACCCCCGTGGGCACCTCGGACGCGGTGGTGCCGCGACGGGACTCCGCCGACACCGCGGAGCACGGCGCGGACCCCGTCCCGCCGCGCCCGCGCCGCCGGCGCGCGCTCCTGCTCGGCACTGCGGGCCTGCTGCTCCTGCTGCTCGGTGGCGCCGCCCTGCTGGTCCCCGGGGCGGACGTCCCGGACCGGCCGGTGCTCCCGCCCGAATCCGGGCCGCCCGGCGCGGAGCGGCTGCCCGCGGACCTCGCGGACCTGGACGGGCTGGTGCGCGGATGAAGCGTGCGATGTGGACGGTGCCCGCGCTGCTGCTGCTCGCCTCCTGCGGCGCCCCGGCGCCGCCGATGGCGCCCGAGGTGCGCGCGGACCTGCTGGCGGCGGTCGCCGAGGTCCGGGACGCCGCGCAGCGCCACGACCGGACCGCCGCCGAGGACGCGCTCGCCGCGCTCACCCGGGAGATCGCCGCCGCGCAGGCCACCGGCGGGCTCGACGCCGCCTACGCGCACGACCTGCTCGCGGCCGCCGACCGGATCGCCGCCGACGTCGCCACCTTCCCGGAACCCGAACCGCCCGCCCCGGTCGTCGTCACCGTGCCGGGGCCGCCGGTGCCCGTTCCCCAGGAGCCACCGCCGGGGGCCGCGGTGCCGCCGCCGGTGCCCGCGCCTCCGCCGCCCGCCCTCGGCGACGTGATCGAGGCCGTGATCGACGCCGCGGACCGCGATGCCGACGGGGACGACGACGGCTCGCCGGGGAAGGACGAGAGCGGTTCCGGGGACGGGCAGGGCTCCACCGGCAACGGACGGAGTTCGACCGGGAACGGGCAGGGCTCCACCGGCAACGGCGAGGGTGCCACCGGCAACGGGCAGGGCTCCGGCGACGACCGGAGCGAGTCCAGGGGTGGCGGGGGAGTCACCGGGAACGGTCAGGGCGGCTGACCGGTCATCTCCGCCGCGCGGCCCCTCGTGCGGCCTGCTGGGGAGCCGGGAGGGCGCGCGGCACGCCGCTGTCGGGGCTCATCGGTGCGTCCTTCGCGAAGTGGGGCGGGGGCGAGCGCGCACCACCGGGACGACCTGAGGTGACGCGCTCCGATCAAGATCATTTCATTGCCCCGCCGGACGCCCGCCGCGGGGCTCGGGACGGGTGATCGGGAACCGCCGCCGCCGAGTCCGGCTCGGGATCGGTGGCGAGAACGGACCGAACCGGCCGGTAGGTCTTGATCGACTTCGTCGGGACGTGGTATCGGTCTCGCTGTGACCTGCGCGGACGACCCCCGTGTCGCTCAACCGCCCGGAAATCGGACAGATCGGAAGAGTTTTCTGCCAGGTTAGTGCACTTCAGCGCCATTGTTGGTAGTAGTTGCAGCGGCCCCAGTGCTCGTGCACCCCTTGTACGCGCCGCCCCCGGGGTCAGGCGGCGGGATCTTCCCCCGGAACGCCCGCTCGACAAGCCGGACCCGCGTGGAACCCGGTGGGCGGGACTCGGTACCGTCGCCGCACCGATCAAGAGAAACCCCACATCACGGAGGACATGGTGGCCCTTCCCCAGCTGACCGAGGAGCAGCGGGCAGCAGCTTTGGAAAAGGCGGCTGCCGCCCGTCGCGCCCGAGCCGAGCTCAAAGAGCGCCTCAAGCGCGGTGGAACCAGCCTGGCAGAGGTCCTGGACACCGCCGACAACGACGAGGTCTTGGGCAAGATGAAGGTGTCCGCGCTGCTTGAGGCCCTTCCCGGCGTGGGCAAGGTCCGCGCTCAGCAGATCATGGAGCGGCTGGAGATCGCGAACAGCCGCCGGCTCCGCGGGCTGGGTGAGCGTCAGCGCAAGGCGCTGCTCACCGAGTTCGCCGCCGAGTGATCGACACCCGTACCGGTGTCGAGCCGGGGTCGGTCCGCCAGGACGGGCCCCGGCTCACCGTCGTCTCCGGTCCTTCCGGCGTCGGCAAGTCCAGCGTCTTGAACGAACTGCGCGAACGGGCACCGGAGATCTACTTCAGCGTTTCGGTGACCACTCGCCGCCCCCGGGCGGGCGAGGTGGACGGCGCGCACTACCACTTCGTCGGCGTCTCCGAGTTCGAGCGGATGGTCGCCGCGGGCGAGCTGCTCGAACACGCGCGGTACGCGGGCAACTGCTACGGCACTCCCCGCGGCCCCGTCGAGGACGCGCTCGCCGCGGGCCGGGACGCCGTGCTGGAGATCGAACTGCAAGGAGCCCGGCAGGTCCGCCGGTCGATGCCGGAGGCGCGGCTCGTGATGCTGCTGCCGCCGTCCTGGGAGGAGCTCGTGCAGCGCCTCACCGGCCGCGGCACCGAGGATCCCGAGGTGGTCGAGGCCCGGCTGCGCACCGCGCGCGAGGAGCTGGCCGCCGAACCGGAGTTCGACGACACCGTGGTCAACGCCGACGTGCGGTCGGCGACCAGCGAATTGATACGATTGGTGACCGGTCGCCGGGTCTGAGCCCCGCGCTCGGACGCCGGGTCGGCGCCCGCCGCCAGCCACCGCTGTCCACGCACCGGCGTCCACCGCCTTCTTCGTTCAGAGCAGGAGCCACCACGTGACCACCCCCAACGCGCTCGCCGCCCTCAACAGCCGGTCCTCGCTGACCTCCCCCGAGGGCATCACCAGCCCGCCGATCGACGACCTGCTCGAGCAGGTCAGCTCGAAGTACGCGCTGGCGATCTACTCGGCCAAGCGCGCCCGCCAGATCAACGACTACTACGCCCAGCTCGGCGAGGGCCTGCTGGAGTACGTCGGCCCGCTGGTGGAGCCGGGCCCGCGGGAGAAGCCGCTGTCCATCGCGCTGCGCGAGATCCACGCCGGCGTGCTGGAACACACCGAAGGCGAGTGAGCCGAGAAGTCCCGTGACTCAGCAACCTTCCGGGGAGCGCCCGCGGGTCGTGCTCGGCGTCAGCGGTGGCATCGCCGCCTACAAGGCGTGCGAAGTGCTGCGGCGGTTCACCGAATCCGGCCACGACGTGCGGGTGGTGCCCACCGAGGCGGCGTTGCACTTCGTCGGCGCCGCGACCTTCGAGGCGCTGTCCGGGCACCCGGTGCGGACCGGCGTGTTCACCGACGTCGACCAGGTCCAGCACGTCCGGCTCGGCCAGGAAGCCGATCTCGTCGTCGTCGCGCCGGCCACCGCGGACCTGCTCGCGCGGGCCGCGCACGGCCTCGCCGACGACCTGCTGACCTCGACGCTGCTCACGGCCCGTTGCCCGGTGCTGGTGGTGCCCGCGATGCACACCGAGATGTGGGAGCACCCGGCGACGCGGCAGAACGTGGCCACGTTGCGGGCCAGGGGAGTGGTGGTCGCGGAACCGGCCAGCGGTCGGCTCACCGGCAAGGACACCGGCAAGGGCCGATTGCCGGACCCGGTGGAGATCGTCGACCTGGGCAGGTTGCTGCTGTCCTCGGCCGCGGCGCTGCCGCGGGACTTGGAAGGCCGCCGCGTGGTGATCTCCGCGGGCGGTACCCGGGAACCCCTCGACCCGGTGCGCTACCTGGGCAACCGCTCGTCGGGGCGGCAGGGCTACGCGCTGGCCCGGGTGGCCGCGCACCGCGGCGCCGAGGTGGTGCTCGTCTCCGCGCACACCGCCGACCTGGTGGAACCGGCCGGGGTGCGGGTGGTGCACGTGGGCACCGCGGAGCAGCTGCGCGAGGCGGTGCTCACCGAGGCGGACGGGGCGGACGCGGTCGTGATGGCCGCCGCCGTCGCCGACTTCCGGCCGGTGGACCTCGCCGAGCACAAGATCAAGAAGGTGGACGCGGATCCGCCGCCGGTGAAGCTGACCCGGAACCCGGACATCCTCGCCGAGCTCGTCGAGCGGCGCCGCGACGGCCGGATCCAGGTCGGCGCGGTCGTCGGCTTCGCCGCCGAGACCGGCGATCCGGACACGACGGTCCTCGAACACGGCCGCCGCAAGCTCGGCCGCAAGGGCTGCGACCTGCTCGTGGTCAACGCGGTCGGTGACGGCAAGGCCTTCGAGATGGAGGACAACGCGGGCTGGCTGCTGTCCACCGACGGCACCGAGACACCGCTACCGCACGGCGCGAAGTCCCTGCTCTCGGCCCGGCTGTGGGATGCTGTGACGCGGCGGTTCGAGCAGGGCTGAGCCCGGGCCGCACCCGTTCCCAGGGGGTGGACCGTGCGGCGGCTGTTCACCAGCGAATCGGTGACCGAAGGTCATCCGGACAAGGTGTGCGACGCGATCAGCGACGCGGTGCTCGACGCGCTGCTCGCCCAGGACCCGCTCTCCCGCGTGGCGGTCGAGGCGATGGTCACCACCGGGCAGGTGCACGTGGTCGGCGAGATCACCACCGAGGCCTACGTGGACATCCCGGGCCTGGTGCGGCGGCGGGTGCTGGAGATCGGCTACGACTCCTCGGCGAAGGGCTTCGACGGGAACTCCTGCGGGGTGAACGTCGCCATCGACGCGCAATCCCCGGACATCGCCCGCGGCGTGGCGCGGGGCTACGAGTCCCGGGTGCGGGGCGTCGACGACGAGGTGGCCCGCCAGGGAGCGGGGGATCAGGGGATCATGTTCGGCTACGCCTGCGACGAGACCCCGGAGCGGCTGCCGGTGCCGATCGCGCTGGCGCACCGGCTGGCCCGGCGGCTGGCCGCGGTGCGCAAGGACGGGCTGCTGCCGCACCTGCGCCCGGACGGCAAGACGCAGGTGACCATCGCCTACGACGGGGACCGGCCGGTGGCCCTGGACACCGCGGTGCTCTCCGCGCAGCACGCGGACGGCGTGGACGAGGCGCGGATCGACGCGGAGCTGCGGGAACTGGTGCTCGGCCCCGAGCTGGCCGCGCTGGACCTGGACGTCTCGGCGGCGCGGACGCTGGTGAACCCGACGGGCCGGTTCGTGCTCGGCGGGCCGATGGGCGACGCCGGGCTCACCGGGCGCAAGATCGTGGTGGACACCTACGGCGGGGCGGCCCGGCACGGCGGCGGCGCCTTCTCCGGCAAAGATCCGTCCAAAGTGGATCGATCTGGCGCTTACGCGATGCGCTGGGTCGCGACCAACGTGGTCGCCGCCGGGCTCGCCCGGCGCATCGAGGTCCAGGTGGCCTACGCCATCGGCACCGCGGCGCCGGTCGGGCTGTTCGTGGAGACCTTCGGCACCGAATCCGTTGCCCCGCAACGGATCCGGGCCGCCATCGATGCCGTCTTCGACCTGCGCCCCGCGGCGATCATCCGCGACCTCGGGCTGTTGCGGGTCCGCTACGCGCCCACCGCCGCGTACGGCCACTTCGGACGGACCGACGTCGAGTTCCCCTGGGAGCGCGCCGACCGGGCCGACGCGCTGCGCGCCGCCATCTGATCATTCCCAGCCGTGCACCGAGAACGCGGGACCGCCGCCCAGCGCGCGCAGGCCCACCGCCGCGTACCCGATCATCGGCTCCGGCAGCGCGTCCAGCTCGAACCAGCCGAGCTCGTGGCACTTCTCCGGCTCCCGGTTCACCGGCTCACCGGACCAGCGCGAGGTGCGGAAGAAGAAGCCGAACCGCGGTTCCTGGCCCGGCCCGGTGATGTGCACCGAGTGCACGTGCACCAGGTCGGCCGGGTCGATCCGCACCCCGACCTCCTCATCGGCCTCCCGCACCGCGGCCGAGAGCACGTCCTCGCCCGCGTCCACCTTGCCGGACGGCAGGTGCCAGCAACCGTCGAAGGCGTCCCCGCGGCGCTTGCTCAGCAGCACACGTGAGCCGCGGAGCAGCGCGACGTGGGCGTCGACGAGATGGCGGTCGGGCATGCGCGCGGATCCTCACCGTCGTGCGGAGAACGAGCCCCGAGCCTACGAGGCGGACGTGAGCACCGACATGTCGCGGGCCGTCCGGAGCGGTCGGTGTGCCACCATTCCAGGCGGAAGAAGAACGGCTGGCGAGGAGGAGACGGTTCGATGTGCGGTGGTCAACGCCATAGCGGGTTCCGCCCGCAGCGCGTCGCGGGTGGAACGCCCCGCCGCCCCGCCTGAACCGGGGCCGTCCCGCACCACCGAATCCGCAAAGGAACCACCATGCTCCGGGTCGCCGTGCCCAACAAGGGATCGTTGAGCGGTCCCGCCATCCAGTTGCTCTCCGACGCGGGCTACCGCGTGCACCGCGAGCACAAGGCGCTGTTCGCCACCGACACGGCCAACGACGTCCAGTTCGTCTTCCTGCGGCCCACCGACATCGCCCGCACCGTCGGGAGCGGGGTGCTCGACGTCGGCATCACCGGCCAGGACCTGTTGCAGGCGGCCGGAACCGACGTGAGCACGACCGAACTGCTGCCGCTGGACTTCGGGGTGTCGCGGTTCTTCTTCGCCGCCCCCACCGGGCGGCTCGGTGCGCTGACCGAGCTCGACGGCAAGCGCATCGCCACCTCGTTCGCGCCGCTGGTCTCGGCCGCCGCCGCGGACCTGGGCATCGAGGTGGAGATCATCGAGCTCGACGGCGCGGTGGAGACCGCGGTCGAGCTGGGGCTCGCCGACGCCATCGCGGACGTGGTGGAGACCGGGGCCTCGCTGCGGGAAGCCGGGTTGCAGACCGTCGGCGAACCGATCCTGCGCTCCGAGGCGGTGCTGGTGCGCGGTACCCGCGACCTGCCCGCGGACAGCGAGCAGGCGATCGAGAAGCTGATCCAGCGGCTGCGCGGCGTCCTCATCGCCCGGCAGTACGTGATGATGGACTACAACTGCCCGACCGCGTCCCTGGACGCCGCCCGCAAGATCACGCCGGGCATGGAGGCGCCGACGGTGTCCCCGCTCGACGAGCAGGGCTGGGTGGCGGTGCGGGTGATGGTGCCGCGCCACCAGGCGCAGACGATCATGGATTCGCTGTGGGCGGCCGGCGCCCGCGCCATCCTCGTCACGCCCCTCGAAGCCTGCCGCCTCTGATCCCGGTCGGATGAGCGGCCGTCCGGCCACGCCGGTCGGGGCGGCCGCTCGCCTGCGGACTCAGTCCAGCAGCGTGTAGTTCAGGTCCTTGCAGACCCGGCCCAGCGGCACGTCGAGACCCGGGTGCTCCAGCGGCAGCAGCACGTCGGGGGCGTCGGGCAGCGCCGAGGCCGACGGCGGGTCCCACAGGCACAGCGACGGGTTGCCGCCGTCCATCGCCGACCGGTACCAGAGCCCGTCGAGCTCCGGGTAGGCCGCGCGGATGCTGCGCGCCCACGCCTGGGTGCGCTCCTTCGGACCGTTGCTGATCGCCTGGGAGGCGCCGGCGCGGGTCGCCCACAGCCCGGCCAGGTCCAGCAGCCGCAGCGTGCGCCGCGGCCGGAACAGCACCAGGTGCGGTTTGCGGGTGCGGCGGTCCACCGTGGAGGTGGCCTGGAAGACCTCGGCGATGCAGGTGCGCACCGACAGCGAGAAGTACAGCACCCCGTGCTCGCGGGTGACCGTCGGCCCGCCCTGGGTGTTGGGCAGGTGCGGGTCGAAGCGGGCGTGCGGCAGCGGTCCGGCGTAGCGGAAGCTGTCCCACTGCTGCGGGTGGTTGCCGCCGGAGGTGAACACCCGGGCGAGCCGGGTTCCCGCGGGCACCGCGATCACGTCCTCGGTGCGGCGCAGCATCGCCTGCAGTACCGCAGGCGCCGGCGGCTGGGGGAGTCTTGCCAACTGGTGTCCTGGTGGGTTCGCGGTGCGGGGCCGGTCAGGCCGGGGTGCCGATCGCCGAGGCGAGGTCGGCGACGCGGCGCGCGCTGCCGCCCGCGAGCAGCCACTCGCGCGGGCTGACGGGGCGGTCGCCGAGCTCCAGGTCGTCCTGCGCGGTCGTCATGAACTTCGCGAGCACCAGCGCGGGCTGGTCCTGCGGCATGCCGGCGAGCACCGTCTCCAGGCCGGGGAGCACGTCGTCGTCGCTGAACTGCCAGGCGGGCAGCCGCCAGCCGCCGCGGTCCTTCCAGCCGATGAGCCGTCCGTCGCCGATGCGGTGCCGGATGCGGCTGGAGTCCACGCCGATGCGCTCGGCGGCCTGGTTGACCGACAGCGCGGTATCGCGCAGCACGGCCTGCTCGGCTACCGTGCGGGCGCGCGGATCGGTCTCGTCGGTGGCCAGCGGTGCGAGGTCGAGCCCGGCTTCCGCGAGGGCTTCGCGCTCGGCGGTGGTGAAGTGCGCTGAAGGATCGACCTGCGGCGTGATGAGCCGCTTCGCTGCGTCTTCCACGAGCGAGAGGAATTCGTTGGCGGTGACCCGCAGTCCTGCCCGGGCCAGGATGGTCTCCAGCGCGACTGTCATGTCCCCAGCGTAGCGCGTTCTGGGCCAAACGTGTGCGCGATCGTGCGCTCCGCAATGGTGAATCACCATATGTAGCAGGCGTGTCGCACAGCGTGCCGCGTCCATCCGGCTGACGGAGGACCCGGGCGAACCTATCGGGCGATGTGGCGGTTCCGGCGGAAAATCCTCGCCCGGAACTGGAAATGATCTCCGTTTTTGCTGGCGAGTCCGCAGTGGATCAGCCGCGACCGTCTCAGATCGCCGAGCGGGAGCGACTGCGCGAGGTGAAGTCCAGGGCCGGACGGGTGGTTCGGTCGGGTAGTGGGCTGGTCGGGGGTGCGGCCTCGGGTGAACGTCGCAGCGGGCGCCCGAGGGCTTGACGGGAACCCGCGGCACGCCGTTCACTGGCCCGTACCGACTGGTCGGTCTTTCGAGTGGGAGCAGTGCATGAGCAAGCGATTCGACGGCCGGGTGGCCATCGTGACCGGCGCCAGCCGCGGCATCGGGCTCGGCATCGCCGAACGCCTGGTGTCCGAAGGCGCCCAGGTCGTCCTCACCGCCCGCAAACCCGAACCCCTGGACGAGGCCGTCGCCGCCCTCGGCGCCGAGCACGCCCGCGGCATCGCCGGCAAGGTGGACGACCCCGACCACCAGGCCGAGGTCGTCGAGCGGACCCTCGCCGACCACGGCCGCATCGACGTCCTGGTCAACAACGCGGGCATCAACCCCGCCTACGGGCCGGTCATCGACGTCGAACCGGGGGTGGCGCGCAAGACCTTCGAGGTCAACGTGCTCTCCGCGCTGACCTGGACGCAGCGGGTGCACCGGGCGTGGATGGCCGAGCACGGCGGTTCGGTGCTCAACGTGTCCTCCGTCGCGGGTCATCGACCCTCGCCGGGCATCGGCTACTACGGCGCGACGAAGGCGATGCTGTCGCTGCTGACCCAGCAGCTCGGCGTCGAACTGGCGCCGAACGTGCGGGTCAACGCCGTGGCGCCCGCCGTGGTGAAGACCCGCTTCGCGACCGCGCTCTACGCCGAGGACGAGGAGGGCGTCACCGGGGCCTACCCGCTCAAGCGGCTCGGCGAGCCGGCCGACATCGGCGCCGCCGCCGCGTACCTGCTCTCCGACGAGGCCTCCTGGATCACCGGGCAGGTGCTCACCCTCGACGGCGGGCTCACCCTCACCGGAGGCGTGTGATGCGGCTGGACGGGGCGGTCGCGGTCGTCACCGGCGGTGGCAACGGCATCGGTGCGGCGCTGTGCCGCCGGTTCGCGGGCGAGGGCGCGTCCGTCGTGGTCAACGACCTCGACGCCGCCGCGGCACGCTCGGTCGCCGCCGAGATCGGCGGGCTCGCCGTGCCGGGGGACGCCGCGACCGAGGACGGCGTCGCCGAACTCGTCGGCACCGCCACCGAGCGGCACGGGCGCATCGACCTGTTCTGCGCCAACGCCGGGGTCGCCGACGAGGGCGGGCCGGAGGCGCCGGAAGCGGCGTGGGCCCGCTCGATGGAGGTCAACGTCATGGCGCACGTGCGGGCCGCGCGGGCGCTGCTGCCGCAGTGGCTGGAGCGCGGCGAAGGCCGGTTCCTGGCCACCGTCTCGGCCGCCGGGCTGCTCACCATGCTCGGCTCCGCGCCGTACTCGGTGAGCAAGCACGCCGCGCTGGCCTTCGCCGAGTGGATGGCGATCACCTACGCCGACCGCGGGATCGTGGTGCAGGCGCTGTGCCCGCAGGGCGTGCGCACCGACCTGCTCGACGGCACCGGCGAGACCGGCAGGAAGCTGCTCGCGGACGCCGCCATCGAACCGGACCAGGTAGCCGACGACGTGCTGGCCGCGCTCGCCGACGACCGGTTCCTGGTCCTGCCGCACCCCGAGGTCGCCGACTACTACGCGCTGCGCTCCACCGATCCCGCCAAGTGGCACGGCGGCATGCGCAAGCTCCAGCGCGGACTGGACCGATCAGCCGGTCGATAGCCTGGTGGGCGGAGAAGAGGAGGCGCACATGGCCGGCACGGAGGTCCGCACGGCACCGGAGGTCGCCGAGACGGTGCCGCAGCGGTTGCTGGCGGCGGCGACGCGGCTGTTCGCGGAGCACGGGTTCGAAACGACCTCCGTGCAGCAGATCGTGGACGCCGCCGGGGTCACCAAGGGCGCCATGTACCACTACTTCGGCTCCAAGGACGACCTGCTGTACGAGATCTACGCGCGGCTGCTGCGGGTGCAGACCGCGCGGATGGAGCAGGAGGCCGAAGGCGATTCGCCGGTCGCCGAGCGGCTGCACGCCGTCGCCGCCGACGTGGTGGCGACCACCGCGGCCAACCTGGACGACACGGTGATCTTCTTCCGGTCGATGCACCTGCTGCACCCGGACAAGCGCACCGAGGTGCGCGCGCAGCGCCGCCGCTACCACGAGCGGGTGCGGGCGCTGATCGAAGAGGGCCAGGCGGCCGGGGTGTTCCGCGCGGACAAGTCCGCGGAGCTGGTCGTCGACTTCTTCTTCGGCTCCGTGCACCACCTCGGCACCTGGTTCCGGCGGGACGGCGAGCTGACCGGCGAGCAGATCGGCGAGCACTTCGCGGATCTGCTGCTGGCATCCCTGCGGCCATGACCGGTCGCGGGCACGACCGAGGAGCGGCGGTGCTCCTCGATGCGGAGGTGTTGTGTGAAGGCGTGGCGGCTCAACGAGAACGGTGAACCGCAGGACGTGCTCCGGCTCGACGAGGTCGACGACCCGCGGCCGGGTCCGGGGCAGCTGCTGGTGCGGGTGCTGGCGACGCCGGTGAACTTCCCGGACGTGCTGCTGTGCCGCGGCGAGTACCAGATCAAGCCGCCGCTGCCGTTCACCCCGGGCGTGGAGCTGTGCGGCGAGGTCGTCGAGGTCGGCGAGGGCGTCGCGGACTTCAGCCCCGGCGACCGGGTGCTCGGCTCGGCCTCGCTGCCCACCGGCGGGTTCGCGGAGCTGGCGCTGATGGACGCGCCGCGCACCTTCCCGGCTCCGGAGTCGCTGTCCGACGCGGAAGCCGCCTCGCTGTTCATCGGCTACCAGACCGGCCACTTCGGACTGCACCGCCGCGCGAACCTGCGTGCGGGGGAGACGTTGCTGGTGCACGCCGCCGCGGGCGGGGTCGGCTCCGCCGCGATCCAGCTCGGCAAGGCCGCGGGGGCGAAGGTGATCGGCGTCGTCGGCGGGCCGCGGAAGGCCGAAGTGGCCGCGGAACTCGGCGCCGACCTGGTGGTGGACCGGCGCAGCGAGGACTTCGTGCCCGTCGTCAAGGAGTTCACCGGTGGCAAGGGCGCCGACGTGGTGTACGACCCGGTGGGCGGCGAGACCTACGCGAAGTCCACCAAGTGCATCGCGTTCGAGGGCCGCATCCTCGTGATCGGCTTCGCAGGCGGCACCATCCCCACGCCCGGGCTGAACCACGCGCTGATCAAGAATTACTCGATCGTGGGCCTGCACTGGGGCCTGTACAACGAGCGGAACCCGCAGCTGGTGGTGGACGCGCACCGGGACCTGACCCGGCTGGCCGATGAGGGGCTGATCCGGCCGCTGATCAGCGAGCGGCTGCCGCTGGACGCGGTCGCCGACGCGGTCCGCCGGGTCGGCGAGGGCAGCACCGTCGGCCGCGTCGCCTACGACGCCGCGGCGAGCTGACCGGAGGCACCTCGACGAGGCCGGTGGCCCGCGGGCACCGGCGGGCGTGGCGACCCGGCGCGGGGGGGGGGGGGGGGCGCGGCGGGGGCGGCGCCCGCCGCCCCCCCCCCCCCCCGGCCGGGGGGGCCCGGGGGGCCCCCCCCCCACCCCGGCCGCCGCGGGCGCGCGCG
>NZ_JAIUKC010000096.1:0-6042 GCF_020177435.1 Saccharopolyspora sp. 7B
CCCCCTCCCGGAGGTCTCCGTGGACATCCCTCCCGCCGGTCCCGGCCGCCGACGACGCCTCGACCGGACCGCCGCGCACCCCCGCCGGGCGCTCCGCCGGGGCGCGGCCGCCGCCCTCGTGGCCTGCGCGCTGGCACCGGTGCCCGCGCACGCCGCCGAACCGCTCACCGCGGCACCGACCGCCGCGACAACGACCGCCGCGGCACCGATCCACTACGTGGCGCTCGGCGACTCCGCCGCCGCCGGCCCGCTGATCCCCGGACCGGACCCGAACCTCGCGTGCCTGCGCTCCACCCGGAACTACCCGCGGGTCGTCGCCGACGCGCTCGGCGCGGAGCTCACCGACGCGACCTGCTCCGGCGCCGAGATCGAGGACTTCACCGGCCGCCAGCACGGTTTCCTCCCCCCGCAGTTCGACGCGCTGAGCACCACCACCGACCTGGTCACCCTCACCATCGGCGGCAACGACGTGGACCTGGTCGGTGCCGCGGTCAGCTGCCTGAACGCGCTGCCGGAACCCATCGGGCGGTCCTGCGCGGAGAAGTACACGGCGCACGGCGACGAACTCGCCACCCGCGTCGACGGCATCTCCGGCGACCTCGACGCGGCGCTGGAGGGCATCGCGGCCCGCGCGCCGCACGCGAAGGTCGTGGTCGCGGGCTACGGCACCTACGTCCGGCCCGGCGGGTGCTACCCGAAGGAACCGATCTGGGGCCGGGACGCCGACTACATCCAGTCCAACGTGGACAGGTTGAGCGACCTGCTGCGCGAGCGGGCGGTCGCGCACGGTGCCGAGTTCGTCGACATCGGAGCGGTCAGCGAGGGACACGACGTGTGCGCCGCACCGCAGGACAAGTACCTGGAGGGCGTGCTGCCGACCTCGGTGGCCGCGCCGCTGCACCCGAACGCCCGCGGCATGGCGGCCTTCGGCCGCGCCTTCGCCGACGCGGTGCGGGACGGCGCCGGGAGCGCGGCCGCCGAGGTGCGCGCCGACGCCTGACCGGGTCCCGCCCGTCCCGGGTCCGGGACGGGCGGGGACTCCGGGCGGCGCGGGCTCATCCGCCCAGCAACGTCGCCAGCCGCGGCGAGTACGCGTGGTCCAGCACCAGCGAGGCCGCGCCGACCGCGCCCGCGTCCTCCCCGATCAGCGCCGAGTGCACCTCCACCGGGCGGGCTCGTGCCGCCCGCACCTGGCCCAGCAGCTGCCTGCGCACCCGCTCCCGGATGATCTCCCCGCCGTGCCGCAGCGCGGGCCCGCCGAGCACGACCCGGTCCACGTCCAGCACGCTCACCACGGTCGCCAGCGCCTGCCCCAGCCTGCTCGCGGCCTGCCGCAGCAACCGGGCGGCGGCCACGTCGCCGCGCGCCGCGTCCCGGCAGATCCGCTGGTAGGCGTCGGAGATCGCGGCGCCGCCGTCGTCGCCGCCCGCGGCGGTCCACTCGGCGACGACGGCCCGCATCGAGCAGTAGGCCTCCAGGCAGCCGCGCTTGCCGCACGCGCACTCCTTGCCGGTGCCGGTGGGCAGGTGCCCGACCTCGCCCGCGTTCCCGCTGAGCCCCCGGTACACCTGGTCGCCGAGCACCACGCCCAGCCCGACCCCGGACCCCAGGTAGACGTAGACGAACGAGCCGGACCGCTCCGCGCCGCCCGACCACCGCTCGCCGATGGCCGCGGCGGTCGCGTCGTTGTCCATCACCACCGGCAGCCCGGCGCGCTCCTCCACCAGGTCGGCGAGCGGGACTTCGGGCCAGCCGGGCAGGTTCGGCGGGCTGAACACCCGGCGGTGGGCGTCGTCCACCGGACCCGGCACGGCGAGACCCACGCCGAGCACCCGGCCGCCCTCGACCTCCCCGTCCTCGGTGGATGCGGCCGTGGAGCGCCGCACCAGGTGCCCGACGGTGCGGGCGAGCGCGTCGGCGCCGGCGTCCGGGGAGGCGCCCGCGGCGACGCGCCGCGTGCTGCGCGCCCGCACCCGCCCGTCCAGGTCCAGCAGCACCCCGGTGATCCGCTCCGGATCCAGGTGCAGGCCCACCGACTGGTAGGCGTCCGGCACGACCCGCAGCATCACCCGCCGCTTGCCGCCGGTGGAGGGCGCGTGCCCGTCCTCGGTGACGAGCCCGTCGGCCATCAGTGCCCGCACGATGTTCGACATGGTCTGCGCGGTGAGCCCGGTCCTGCGGGCGAGTTCGACGCGGCTCACGCCGCCGTTCGCGCGGATCGCGTCCAGCACGACCGCGCGGTTGAACCCGCCCACCCTGGGGAGGTTGGTGCCCTGCCAGAACTCCTGCCGCATGCGGGGGCTCCCGAGGCGCTCGTGTCGTTGACTTGCTTCATCGAATGGAATTACGGTGCAGTGTGATCCTGATCTCACATCGGGCGCAAGCGCCGAGCGGGTCAGGTGATCGCGCAGCTCATCGAAGACCGGCCGGTCCCCGACCGGGGCGGCCGCGACGGCTACCGGGACGAGTCCCGCACCGGGAGGATCGATGCCTCGCCGACGATTACCCCTGGTCCTGATCGCCGCAGTGCTGGCAGCCACCGGCTGCGGCGGCGGGACGGCCGACGACCCGGACACGATCAGCGTGGCCTACCACCGCTACGGGAACTCCACGCAGGTCGACGCGTTGATGCAGCGGGTCAAGCAGCAGTACGAGCAGGCGAACCCGGGCAAGCACGTCTCGCTGGACCCGGTGGTGGCGCCCGAGGGCGAGTACCTGTCGAAGCTGCAGCTGCGGATGCGCTCCGCGAAGACCGCACCGGACGTGCTCTACGAGGACAGCTTCACCGTCAACTCCGACGTGGCCGCCGGCTACCTGGCGCCGCTGGACGAGCGGCTCGCGGACTGGGCGGACTGGGACCACTTCATCGACACCACCAAGCAGGCCGGGCGCGCCACCGACGGCCGCACCTACGGCATCCCGCTGGACACCGACACCCGCGGCATCTGGTTCAACCGCGACCTGTTCGCCCGCGCGGGACTGCCCGCCGACTGGGAACCGGACGGCTGGGACGACGTGCTCGCCGCCGCCCGCCGGGTGAAGCAGCGGTTCCCCGACGTGATCGGCCTGGACCTGCCGATGGGCAAGGCGGAAGGCGAAGCGGTGACCATGCAGACGGTGCTGATGCTGCTGCACGGCACCGAGACCGGTTCGCTGCACGACGGCAGGTGGATCGCGCCGAACGCGGGCTTCACCGAGGCGATGCGCTTCCTGTCCACCGCCGTCGGCGAAGGGCTCACCCAGAGCCGCGCGCAGATCGCCGACGCCCAGTACGACAAGAAGCTCCGCGACGACCTCACCCGGCAGGGGAAGGTCGCGATGCGGCTGGACGGCAGCTTCGCCTCCGGGCAGTGGGAATCCGCGGGCTGGCGGGACTGGGCGGAGACGATGTCCGCCGCGCCGATGCCGACGCGGGACGGCGGTGGCACCGTGTCGACGTCCGGTGGCTGGACGCTGGCGATGAGCGCTTCCGGCGGCAAGCAGGACGACGCCTTCGAGTTCCTCACGATCGCGTTGAGCCGGGACAACGTCACCGAGTACGCGCTGTCCTCCGGGAACCTGCCGTCCCGGGAGGACTCGGCGGCCGATCCGCGGCTCACCGCGGCGAACCCGCTGGCCGGGTTCTGGCTCGGGCTGCTGGAGGGCACGCACTACCGCCCGACGCTGCCGGAGTACCCGAAGATCTCCGAGGAGATCCAGCAATCGGTGCTCGACGTCGCGGGCGGCGCGGACCCGGAGCAGGTGTCCCAGCGGTGGACCGAGCAGGTGCGGCGCATCGCCGGCCCGGACGAGACCCGGGGCGGCTGATGCGCGGCGCCGTGCTGTCGCGGTGGTTGCTGCCGATGGCGCCCGCGGTGCTGCTGCTCGGCCTGTTCGTGGCGGGCCCGATCCTGTGGAGCGGTTACGTCTCGTTCACGAACGCGGCGCTGACCGGGGCGGCGGCGACCTCCCCGGAGTTCGTCGGCCTGGAGAACTTCCGCCGCCTGTTCGCCGATCCGGCGCTGTGGCACTCGGCGTGGCTGACGGTGGTGTTCACCGTCGGTTCGGCGGTGATCGGGCAGAACGGGCTCGGGCTGCTCATCGCGGTGCTGACCCGGCACCGGAACCGGCTGCTGCGCAACGCGGTCGGCGTCTCGGTGGTGTCCGCCTGGGTGCTGCCGGAGCTGGTGGCCGCGTTCGCGCTGTACGCGTTCCTGAACCCGGAGGGCACGTTGAACGCGCTGCTCGGCGCGGTCGGGTTGAGCCAGGACTGGCTGTTCAGCGCGCCGCTGCTGGCGATCGTGCTGGGCAACGCCTGGCGCGGCACCGCGTTCTCGATGCTGGTGTACCAGGCGGCGCTGTCCGAGGTGCCGACCGAGCTCACCGAGGCCGCCGAGGTGGACGGGGCGGGGGCGCTGCGCCGCTTCCGGCACGTGACGTTGCCGGTGATCCGCCGTTCGGTGCTGACGAACCTGATGCTGGTGACCTTGCAGACGCTGGGGGTGTTCACGCTGATCTACGTGCTCACCGCGGGCGGTCCGGGGGATGCGACGCAGACCTTGCCGCTGCTGATGTACGACGAGGCCTTCGAGCTGGACGAGATCGGCTACGGCGCCACGATCTCGCTGGTGCTGCTGGCGGTCGGCGCGCTGTTCGCCGTGGTCTACGCCCGCACGCTGCGGGAGGAGGTGTGAGCCGCCGGGGCGAGTCGGCGCTGGTCGGCTCGCTGCTCGGGGTGATCGCGCTGCTGTTCCTGGCGCCGCTGCTGTGGCTGCTCACCGCCGCGTTCGACGCGGAGGCGCCGCTGTCGGCGGCGGTGCCCCAGCGGTTCACGCTGGAGAACTTCGAGCAGGTGCTGGACTGGGAGACCACGATCCGTCCACTGTGGAACGGATTGCTGCTGTCCGGTGGCGCGGCGCTGATCTCGGTGCTGGCGGCGGTGTTGTGCGCCTACCCGCTGTCCCGCTACCGGTCCCGGTTCCGGCGGCCGTTCCTGTACACCGTGCTGTTCGCGACCGGGCTGCCGATCACGGCGGTGATGGTGCCGGTGTACAGCATGTTCGTCCGGCTGGACCTGGTCGATTCGATGTTCGGCACCACGCTGTTCCTGGCCGCGACCTCGCTGCCGGTGGCGATCTGGATGACGAAGAACTTCATGGACGGCGTGCCGATCAGCTTGGAGGAGGCGGCCTGGGTGGACGGGGCCTCGGCGATGCAGGCGCTGCGCTCGGTGGTGCTGCCGCTGATCGTCCCCGGCATGGGCGTGGTCGGGATCTTCACGTTCATCAACGCCTGGGGGAACTTCTTCGTGCCGTTCGTGCTGCTGCTGGACGCGGCGAAGCAGCCGGCCTCGGTGGGGGTGTTCGCGTTCTTCGGCCAGGGCGGGCTGATCGCCTACGGGCAGCTCGCCGCCTATTCGATCCTCTACACGGCTCCGGTGATCGGGCTGTACCTGCTGGTGTCCCGATCGCTGGGCGGCGCTTTCACGCTCACCGGGGCGATCAAATGACGTGTGCGGGAGCGGAAGTGGCACGAGCGGCGAGGGAATGATCTCCACTCGCCGCTCGTCCACCCGCAGATCCGCTCCTCGGGACACCGTCCATCAGGCCCGTTCCTTCTCGTCGACCGCGCCCGGACGAGCCGAGCCGAGCTCGCCTTCCGCCCGGGGCGCGGGAATCCGCACCTCGTGGTCGTCCGCGTCGTCGTGCCGGTCCGGTGCGAGCAAGACCATCACGATCGCGATCAACGCCAGCAGCAACAGCGCCGCACCCGCCATGACACACCTCCTCCCCTCGTGATCCGTTGTTCTTAGGACGTGCAGGGTGCCCGGCGGGTTCCGTTCCGTCGATCCATTTTTCGGAAGTTCCGGACCGATTCGCCGGTTTCGCGGACTGCGGTCGCGATGAATCCGCGGAATTGCGGGTTTCTTCCCGGAAATGCGGAAGGGGGGGGGGGGGGGGGGGGGGGGGGGGGGGGGGCGCCGGGCGGGGGGGGGGGGGGGGGCGGCCCCGCGGGGGGGGGGGGGGGGGGGAACCCCCGGGCAAACGACCAAACACACGGCGC
>NZ_JAIUKC010000097.1:0-44758 GCF_020177435.1 Saccharopolyspora sp. 7B
CGCCCCGGCGCCCGCGCGGGGGGGGGGGGGCGCGGCCCCCCCTGGTCTGTGGGTTGGGGGGCCCCCCCCCCCCCCCCCGCCCGCCGCGCGCGCGGCCCCCCCCCCCCCCCCCCCCTTCTCGGGGTCGTGTCGGGTCAGGCGACGCCGAGGCGCTGCTTGAGGGCGTCGAACTCGTCCTGCACCGAGCTCGGCAGGTCCGCACCGATCGTGGCGAACCACTCCTCGATCAGCGGGATCTCCGCCTTCCACTCCTCCACGTCCACGTGCAGCGCGGTCTCCACGTCCTCGCGCGGCGTGTCCAGGCCGGACAGGTCGATCTGGTCGGCCGACGGCACCCGGCCGATCGCGGTGTCCTCGGCGGCCGCGTTGCCCTCGATGCGGTCCACGACCCACTTGAGCACGCGGGAGTTCTCGCCGAAGCCCGGCCACACGATCTTCTTGCCGGACTCGTCGCGGCGGAACCAGTTCACGTAGAAGATCCGGGGCAGCTTCGTCGCGTCCGCCGACTTGCCCATGTTCACCCAGTGCTGGAAGTAGTCGCCGACGTTGTAGCCGATGAACGGCAGCATCGCCATCGGGTCGCGGCGCACCACGCCGACCTGGCCCGCGGCGGCGGCGGTGGTCTCCGAGGACATGGTGGCGCCCATGAACACGCCGTGCTGCCAGTCGAACGCCTCGTTCACCAGCGGCACCGTCGTCTTGCGGCGGCCGCCGAACAGGATCGCCGAGATCGGCACGCCGTTCGGGTCGTCCCACTCGTCGGCGAGGATCGGGCATTGCGACATCGGCGTGCAGTAGCGGGAGTTCGGGTGCGCGGCCTTCTCGTCCGAGTCCGGCGTCCAGTCCCGCTGCTTCCAGTCGGTGAGGTGCGCGGGCGCCTCGCCCATGCCCTCCCACCAGATGTCCTTGTCATCGGTGAGGGCCACGTTGGTGAACAGCGTGTTGCCCTGCTCGATGGTGCGCATCGCGTTCGGGTTGGTGTTCTCGTCGGTGCCCGGGGCGACGCCGAAGAAACCGGCCTCCGGGTTCACCGCGTACAGCCTGCCGTCCTCGCCGAAGCGCATCCAGGCGATGTCGTCGCCGAGCGTCTCCGCCTTCCAACCGGGGATGGTCGGCTGCAGCATCGCCAGGTTCGTCTTGCCGCACGACGACGGGAACGCGGCGGCCACGTAGTGGACCTTGCCCTCCGGCGAGGTGAGCTTGAGGATCAGCATGTGCTCGGCGAGCCAGCCCTCGTCGCGGCCCATCGCGGAGGCGATCCGCAGCGAGTAGCACTTCTTGCCGAGCAGCGCGTTGCCGCCGTAGCCGGAGCCGAAGCTCCAGATCATCCGCTCCTCGGGGAAGTGGGTGATGTACTTCGTGTCGTTGCAGGGCCAGGCGACGTCCTGCTCGCCGGGCTCCAGGGGGGCGCCCACCGAGTGCAGCGCGGGTACGAACGCGCCGTCGCTGCCCAGCTTCTCCAGGACCTTCGCGCCCATCCGGGTCATGATGTGCATGGAGGTCACCACGTAGGCGCTGTCGGTGATCTCGACGCCCAGCTTCGGCTCGTCGGCCTCCAGCGGACCCATGCAGAACGGGATGACGTACATGGTGCGACCGCGCATCGAGCCCCGGTAGAGCTCGGTCATGATCGCCTTCATCTCGTCGGGCTGCATCCAGTTGTTGGTGACGCCCGCGTCCTTGCGCTCCCGGGAGCAGATGTAGGTCCGCTCCTCGACGCGCGCCACGTCCGTCGGGTCCGAGGCGGCCCAGAACGAGTTGGGCTTCTTCTCCAGCCGGGTGAAGGTGCCCGCCTCGACCAGCTCGTCGGTCAGCCGCGTCCATTCCTCCTGGGAGCCGTCGCACCACACCACCCGCTCGGGCGTGGTCAGCTCGGCGACCTCGCGCACCCACGACAGCAGGCGTGCGTGGTCGGTGGGTGCCTGGTCGAGACCTGGGATGGTCAAGGCGGTCATCGCTTCGTGTCTCCTGACTGGGCGCCACAGCCCGGAATGCTCGTCCGGCGGCGGCGGTGCCACCGGCGTGTTCAGAGAATGCTTCGCCCCACCCGCAGAACGGGAGGAGCTTGGAAAGGGATGCACCGAGGCTAACGGTGCCGGGCGCTCGCAATGGAGATCAGCTGTGTAGGTTCTCTCACAGGAACGATAAGGGGATCGATTCAGTACCCCGGCGAAGCACAGGTCTAGACGAAAATTCAGTCGCCCCCGCGCGTGGATGACCAAGGATTTCCGGCGAAGCGGACAGCCCCGCGAACGGGAGATGACGGCCGGGCGGACATCTCGTGCCGTTCCCGCGCCGAACCGGGATGCGAACAGCGCCCGAACTCCACCGGATAGGAGGAATTCGAGCGCTCGGGACCGTCAGCTCCAGGCGGCGTCCGAATCGGAGCAGGTCGTGGGCCGCTCCTGGGCGACCTGCTGCGCCTCCGGCGGCTCCGGGTCGCCGAACGTCCAGGTCGCGTCGTCGGTCGCACCGGCCGCCGGGTGCGGGGCGGGCACGTACTGGCCGTGCTGGTCGAGGGTGCCCTGCTCGACGACCGTCCACTCCCCGGCGCCGGTGTGGTGGGTGATGGTGACCTCGCCGGAGTTCCCGATCTCCACCAGCTGGTCCGCGGAACCGTCGCCGTCCACGTCGGTCACCAGCATCGTCCCGTGCTCCGTGGTGACCACCGCGGTGTCGGGGCGGCCGTCGTTGTCGGTGTCCTCGGTGGCGGGCCCGATCTGCTGCTCGCCGCCCGGGGTGTCGATGACCAAGGGTGCCCCGCCGCGCTGCCGCGGGTCGGCCGCGCCGGGGTGCTGCTCCGGCTGCTCGGCGACCCAGTCGCCGGTGGCGGCGTCGTAGCGGGCCTGGCCGACGACGGTGCCGTCCGCGTCCACCGTCTGCATCACCTCGGCGGCGCCGTCGGCGTCCTCGTCGAGGTAGGCCACGTGGCCGTCCTCGGTCAGGATCGTGACCGCGTCGTCCACGCCGTCGCCGTCGAGGTCGTAGTTCGCCTCGGCGGTGTACTCCACGCCCTCGACGGTGACCTTGATGTCGCCGTCCCCGGCACCCGTCTCCTCGATGTACATCTCGACCCCCACTTCGGCCTCGGCTCAGCGCTACGACGCAGCGTAGAGCCGTCCGGTTCCCCCGCGTCACCGGATGCGGCGCGGCGGTGGGGAATCCGGGCGGTGCGGGCGGTGTTGCGGCGGACATGGGTGTTCGCATCGTCGCCACCGCCTTCGGTGGCCCGGAAGTCCTGTCCGTCGTCGACGCCGAGGTCGCCCCGCCCGGTCCCGGCCGGGTCCTGGTCGAGGCCCGCGCGATCGGGGTGAACCCGATCGACCACAAGCTCTACAGCGGAGCGTTCGGCTCCGACCCGGCGAGGTTGCCGCTGCCCGTGGGCAACGAGCTCGCCGGCGTGGTCACCGCCGTCGGCGAGGGGGCCACCGGGAAGGCCGGTCCGATCTCGGTCGGCGACGAGGTGGTCGTGCACCCCGCGCCCGGCGCCTCGGCGAGCGAGGTGGACGTGCCCGCGAGCTCCGTCGTCCCGAAACCCGCCGGGCTGTCCTGGGAGGTCGCGTCCGGCCTGCTGCTCGCGGGCGGCACCGCGGTGCACCAGCTGTCGCTGCTCGGCGACGTCGCGGGCCGGACCGTGCTGGTGCACGGCGCATCCGGTGCGGTGGGCGTGCTCGCCGCCCAGCTCGCGATCGCCGCGGGAGCGCGGGTCGTGGGCACCGCGGGCGAATCCCGGCACGAGCGGCTGCGTGGCCTCGGCATCGTGCCGGTGTCCTACGGGGACGGTCTGCTGGAGCGGGTGCGCGCGGCCGCGCCGGACGGCGTCGCCGGCGTGATCGACACCGTCGGCACCGACGAGGCGATCGACGTCTCGCTGGCGCTCGTCGCCCCGGACCGGGTCGTCAGCGCCGCCGCGTTCCACCGCGCCTCGGACGGGATCCGGCTCGTCGGCGGCGGTCCCGACGCGGACCCGGGCACCGAGGTCCGCGCGGCGGCGTGGGAGCGGCTGCTGCCCGCGGCCGCCGCCGGGCGGCTGGAGCTGCCGATCGCGCGGACCTTCCCGCTGGCCGAGGCCGCCGCGGCGCACCGGCTCCTCAGCGAGGGCCACCCGGGCGGGAAGCTGGTGCTGCTGCCCTGATCCGTCATTCGGCGCGGTCGCGGAGCCCGCGGATCGCGCCGAGCAGGTGCTCGGCGCGATCTCGGCCGCTGCGGGCCTCGGCGAGCCGCTGCTCGGCGGTGTGCAACCGGCGGCTGCGCTCGGCGGCGTCCATCTTCAGCGCCTTGTCGACCTCCCGCAGCTCCGCCTCGATCGATTCGATGCGCCTGCCCAGCGCGTCGTCCAGCGCCAGCGACAGCTGCTGCTCCGCCTCGATGAGCTGCTCGGACACCAGCTGGTCCAGGGCGGAGCGCGCGTCCGCGATGGCCTCGGTGAGCCACTGCTTGAGGTGCTGCTTGTCCGCGGCGTGCTTGCGGGTGCGGGCCATCCACCACCCGGCGCCGAGCCCCAGCACGATCGTCACCGGCAGCACCACCGGGTTCAGCACGCCCACGCCGATCCCGGCCAGCGGCATCGCCGCCGCCCGGCCCACCCCGAGGCCGCCGGAGATCCCCATGAACACCAGCAGCTTGTCCTCGGCGGTCGGCGCCCGCTTGTCCGGTGGCCGCAGCGCGATGGGCGACTGCGCGCCGCGGGCGAACTGGGAGCGGATCACGTCCAGCTCCTCCGCGGAGAACAGCTCCGCCAGCGACACCTCGGCGACCTTCGCCAGCCGCGCCGACAGCAGCGCCGACACCCGCGAGGACACCATCTGCAGCGCGGTGTCCACCTGGTGCGGCAGGGCGGTGAGCGCGCCGTGCTCGGCGGTGTCGATGGCGCGGCGGAACCAGCTCTGCACCTCCCGCATCTGCCGGGTCACCTCGTGGCTGACCTCGACGCGGGTGCGCTGGATCTCGCCGCGCAGCTTCAGCTGCCAGCCGCGGGTGGAGGAGCGGCGGGAGGCGCTGAGCTCGTCGCGGCGGGCGCGCAGCGATTCGGCCTCGTCCTCGCCGACGGTGAGCGCGCGCTGCTCGGCGGCCAGCCGCACCGCCAGCTCGCCGAGCACGGTGGACAGCGCGCGCATCGTGTTGGCCTCGCCGAGCATCGCGGCCCGGCCGCCGACGAGCTGCTCCAGCGCGGAGCGCAGCTCGGCCACCCCGGACCGCTCCCGCAGCATGGTGGCGGCCTGCTCGTTCGGCGCCTGCGCGGCGAGTTCCCACAGCCGCGCCGACACCGGGTGGATCGGCACGTCCGCGAACCGCGGCGCGTGCTCGGCCAGCAGCGCGCGGTTCTCCTCCAGCACCCGGCGCCAGCCGCGGTGCTGGTCCGTCTTGGCGAGCGCGAACACCACGGTCTCCACCCGATCCGCCGCGCCGTGCAGGAAATCCAGCTCGCCGCGGGTGAACGGGGCGGAGGCGTCGGCGACGAACAGCAGCGCGGTCGCGGCGGAGGCGGCTTCGGCGGCGAGCTCCCCGTGCACCGAGTCGAGGCCGCCGACTCCGGGGGTGTCCACGACGGTCAGCGCGGCCAGCACGTCCAGCGGTGCTTCGATCCGCAGGTGCCGCGGCGGGAGCGCGCCTTCGGGCGGCGTCGTCCGCGCGGACGCCCAGGCGGGCAGCTCGGCCACCGCGAACTCCACCGGTTCCGCGTCGGCCGGGTAGCAGGCGAGGCCGCGCCACCGCTCGCCGTGCCGGAACTCCAGGTACGTCGACGTCGCCACCGAAGCGTCCACAGGGGACAGTCCGGGGGCGTCGACGAGCGCGTTCACCAAGGAACTCTTGCCGCGGTTCGTCTCCCCGACCACGACGACGCTCGGCACCAGCGGCCGGGAGCGCCGCACCCGGTCCGCCCAGTCCGCGGCGTCCGGGTCGACCTCCCGCAGCAGGGCGAACAACCGGTCCCTGGTCTGCTTGACCTGCTGGGGCAAGGCGGTGGCCGCCACGGGCACCCCGGTCGTCGCCGGACCGGCCGAAGTCATGCGCACTCCCGTCGCTGCGTTCGGGCACCGCGTTGGGCGCGGGCCGGGCCGCCGGCCCGGATCGGCCGCGGCGCGGGCGTGAATGTACCGCCCACCGGCGCGCGCCCGGTCCGCTTCCCGCGCGGTCCACCCGACCCGACCAGCTCGCGGGGCCCGGCGCACCGCCGACGACCACCCGGATCGGGGCGGGCGGACCGTTCGCCCGCGCACCGGGTCCGGAGGCCTCGACCGAACGGCCGGGCGCCCCGGCTCGTCCTTGGCCGGAGGGCTTAGAGCGGCCGAGCCGCACGGCCGATCCGCCGGAGGGGGTGACCAGCGATTCTGGTGTCACCTCGAACTGCGGGGCGAAGTCACCGGCAAGGAGGAACACCATGTTCACCGCACTCACCACTCTCGGCACCGTCATCGGACTCGTCCTCGCGCTCGCCGTCCTGCTGCTGATGTCGGTGAGCTCGGTGCTGCCCGACCTCGCCGAGCGCGCCCCCGACCGCGAGCGGACCCGCAAGATCTCCCGGTCCGCGGAGTTCCGGTTCAGCTCGCCGCTGGTCCCGGGCGCCACTGGTACACGGTGACGACCGGGGTGCGCAGCACCTGATCGCGGTCGGCGAAGCCCGGGACCTCGGTCTCGGCGACGATCCCGTCCAACGCGGGATCGTCGGTGGGCACCGTGCCGCCCGCCTCGTGCCGGGAGGGGTCGAACGGCAGCCCCTCGGGGCGCAGCCGCACCACCCCGATCCCGTCCAGCCCTTCGGTCAGCCGTTCGGCTACGCCGCTGCTGCGAGCCCGGTCGAGCGCGTACAGGCACAGCCTGATCAGCTCGGTGCGTTCGGACAGCGCCTGGTCGAGCGGGTCGATGTGCACGGCGGTCATGTCAGCCCCCAACTCGGCGTCCGGTTCGGCGGGTTCCTCCGCACCCCGTTCCGACGCGGTGGTCGCCCGCTCGGTTCCACGATCAGGTGAAGATCGTCGTCGAAGCCAGTCCCGCACCGCCGCGTCCCCTCCGCTCGCCGCTCGCCGGTGTTCAGCCCGGCGCCGGCACCTGACCGGCCTGCAGCTGCTGCCAGATCAGGAAGTACGCCCGGTGCACCACGAACGCGACGCGGCTCTGCGCGGGCGTCGCGCCGAACGACGCGAACGACCGCCACCAGCTCGCCCGCTCCAGCGCGAACTGCACGAGCTCGTGCCGCGGCCGCCCGGCCATCCCCAGCTGGGAGCCGGGATCCGCGCTGCCACCGATCCGCAGCACCTCCGCCGCCAGATCCTCCGGCAACCGCACCGCGTCCGAGGTCACCAGCGTCAACGCCTCCAACACCCGCAGCTGGTGCGCCTCCCGCCTGCTCAGCAGCACCTCGATCGCGTCGTGCACCCGCTGCCGCTCGCCCGGGTCACCGGATGCCTGCGCCAACGCCGTCACCGAGGCCAGCGCGGCCGCCGCCTTGATCCCGTCGGCGCGCGCACGGAACACCTCGTCCAGTCGCGTCCGCACCCCGGCCAGCCCCGAGCAGTCCAGCAGCACCCGGCGCAGCTTCCCCGCCGTGATCTCCGGATCGTCCGCGAGCACCGCGAGCGCCCGCCGCACCCCGTACAGGTCCAGCCGCTCCAGCAGCCGCTCCCGGTCCCGCTCCGGGACCGCGCACTCCCAGCCGGTGAACAGGTCCGCCGACATGAGCATCGTCAGCCGGTCCGCCTCGTCCAGCTGCGCCAGCGCCCGCAGCGCCTCCGCGTCCGCGGAGCCGAACCCGCCGGTCTCCGCGGTCTCCGCGAGCAGGCCGATCACCGGCAGCACCTCCGCGACCCGCGGCCCGAGCAGCGCGGCCTGCTCCGCGGCCAGCGCCTCCGCCGCCCGCCACACCTCGCCGCCGGAACCCGGCACCGAGTCCGGTTCGACGGTGTCCGCCTTGTTCAGCACGGCGATCGCGTTCGCCGGGCCCGCGTCCCGGCTCGCGGTGGCCGCGGTGAACGCGTCCAGCGCCTGCTGGTCGTCGGCGCGCACCGCCTGCGTCACCACGTACAGCACGGCCTCGGCACCCGCGACGGCGCTGCGCGACACCGGGTCCAGGTCGTCCGCACCCGGCTCGCGGGCGCCCAGCAGCTGTTCGGTCCGCGCCACCGACGCGGCGTCCAGCGAACCCAGGCCCGGGGTGTCGATCACCGTCAGGTCGCGCAGCACCGCGTTCGTCAGGTACGCCTCCAGGTGCGAGACCCGGTCCAGCTCGACTCCCAGCTCCGCCGGGATGCCGCCGTCGGTGTCGAACGGCACCGCCTGCTTCGACCCGTCGTGGAACACCACCTCGACCCGGTCCACCGTGCCGTACTGGAAGCGGGTCACCAGCCGGGTGCACTCGCCGACGTCGGTCGGCGCCACCCGCCTGCCGATCATCGCGTTCACCAGCGTCGACTTGCCCGATTTGATCCGGCCGGCCACCGCCACCTGCAACGGGGCGGACATCCGGTGCAGCACCTCGTCGAAACCGGCCGCAGTGCGCTCGCACACCTGGCCGCGCAACCCCGCGCACATCCGCGCGACCGACGCCGACAGCGGACCCGCCCAGCGCTGCTGCTCGACCGGCGAAGTCACCCCTGCCTCCTTGGACGCGGCCCGTGATCGCGGCCATCCTGCCACGACCCGGCGCCGAGATCGGTTTGCCCGACGATCTGTCCGGGAACCCGGCGAGTGCACGGACATGCGCACAACGCACTCGACAGCGGAATTCGGTGATACCCGTGGGAACCGGCTACACCCTCGCATTCCTGGTCATCGGCACCGTGCTGGTGTTCGTCGACGGGTGGCTGCTGCGCCGCAGCGGCACCACGTACCTCGCCGCGGTCTACCCGGACGGCAAGGTCGCGGACTCGGCGAACCAGCTGATCACGGTGCTGTTCCACTTGGCGACGCTCGGCGTGCTGGCTCTGCTGTCCACCGTCCGGATGGGCGGCGGCGATCCGTTCCACGCCCTGATCACCCGGGTCGGCGTGCTGCTGCTGGTGCTGGCGGTGGCGCACGGCATCACGATCTGGCTGCTCGCCCGGCTGCGCACCAAGCAGCGGGAGAAGGCGCTGCAGGAGGAGATCAGCGCCCGGGCCAGCGGGCACTTCGACGCGGAACCCCGCGCCGGCACCGGCTGACCCGGCCGCGGACCCCGCTCCCGGTGGGGGCTCGACTACGACCCCGGTATGACGGGAACGCGCCGCGAGGATGACGATCCGGCGGTGCTCCGCGCCTACGCTGGGCCGGTGCGGAACTGGAGCGCGTGGGCGCGGGCGCATCCGACGGCCGTGGACGGGTGGACGGCGGCGCTGCTGTTCGTCGCCTTCCTGATCTCCGAACCCGACGCGTACGGCCTGTGGCCGCGCGAACTGCCCCCGTACCTCGAACTGCTCGCCTGCGCGCCGGTCGCGTTGCGCCGCCGCGCCCCGTTGCTCGCCGCGGCCGGAGTCCTCGCCGGGGCGGTCGGGACGCACGTGGTCCTGGCGCTGCGGCCGTTGGTCAACCCGGGGCAGGTAGCGGTGTTCCTGGTGCTGTACGGGCTGGTCGTGGCCGGGCGCCGGTGGGCCGGAGCCGTGCTGGCCGTGGCGTTCAACCTGGTCGTGCTGACCGGACTGGTGGCCGTCGGCCCGCTCCCGCCCGGGTGGCCGGAGCTCGCGGTGGTCAGCGCGACGCTGTTCCACCTGCTGCTCACCGCATTGCTCTGGGCGCTCGGCGAGTTCATCGCCGCCCGCCGCGCGCACCTGCGGGAGGTCGAGGACCGGCTGCGGCGCGCGGAATCCGAGCGGGACCGGCGCGCCCGCCTCGCCGTCGCCGAGGAGCGCAACCGCATCGCCCGCGAGATCCACGACGTGCTCGCGCACTCGCTCAGCGTGATGATCGCGCAGGCCGACGGGGCGAGCTACGCGCTGCGCACCGATCCCGAACTCGCCGAGCGGGCGGCCCGCACGATCGGCGACACGGGCCGGACGGCGCTCGCCGAGCTGCGCGGTCTGCTGGAGGTGCTGCGCGACCCGGCCGAGGGCGGGGCGTGGCCCCCGCCGCCGGGGTCGGTGAGCCTGCGCGAACTGGTCGACCGGGTGCGGCACCCGGACCTGCCGGTGCGGCTCGAACTCTCCGGGGACGTCGAGGACCTGCCGACGGGGCTCGGCCTCGCCGTGTACCGGATCGCGCAGGAGGCGCTGACGAACGTGCTCAAGCACGGCGGCGGAGCGGCGGTCGTGCGGGTGGACAACGACGGCCGCGCCGTCGGGCTGGAGATCAGCGACGACGGGTCGGCCTCGGCCGCCGCGCTCGCGGGAACCGGCTCGGGCGAGGGGAACGGACTGGACGGGATGCGCGAGCGGGCCGCGCTGTACGGCGGCGCGCTGACCGCGGGACCCCGGCCGGAGGGCGGTTGGCGGGTGCACGCGGTGCTGCCGCTGGTGAGCTCCGACGCGGTTGCGCCGAACTGATCGACGGTCCCGGCGCGAACGCCGCACGTCCCACCGGGCCGACCGTCGGCATGTCGCCGGGGATTCGGCCACTCGTCGACGAATCCCCCAGGCCGCCGGCCGGGCGCCCTGCGTCGCCGGGATGACCTGACGTCCTACCCCGGTGGGACGTGCGGCGGTGCCGGGTTCAACGCTCAGGCGGACGCGCGCGCAGCGGTCCGCGCCGGAGTCTGGGCCGGTCCGAGCCCCGAACCGGGAAGTGGTCATGCCGCCCGCACTCGACGAGCGTTCGCGCCTCGTTCCCCCGCCCGCACCGAGTACCGCCGCCGCGCCGTCCGCGCTGCCCGCGCTCGCCACCCGGCCGCTGCTGCTGATCGCCGCCGCCGTGACCGGGGTGCTGCTGCTCACCAGCGGCCGCTACGGGATCTACGCCGACGAGCTGTACTTCCTCGCCGCCGGGCACCACCTGGACTGGGGGTACGTTGACCAGCCCCCGCTGGTGCCGCTGATCGCGCTGCTCGCCGACACCGCGTTCCCCGGTTCGCTGCTCGCGCTGCGGCTGCTGCCTGCGCTCGCGGCCGGCGCCGGGGTCGTGCTGACGGCCCTGCTCGCGCGGGAGCTCGGCGGTGATCGCCGGGCGCAGCTGCTGGCGGGCGGGGCCTGGGCGGTCGCCGGGCAGACGCTGGGGGCGGGCACATGCTCGCCACCGTCTCCTTCGACCCGGTGCTGTGGACCGCGGTGCTGTGGCCGCTGGTCCGCTGGGTGCGGCTGCGCGAGCAGGGCGTGCGGCAGGATCGGCTGCTGCTCGCGGCCTGCGCCTGCACGGCCCTGGCGATGCAGGTCAAGCTGCTGATCCCGGTGCTGTGGCTGGTGCTGGGGCTGGTGCTGCTGTGCACCGGGCCGCGGTCGTTGCTGCGCCGCCCGCTGCTGTGGGCCGGTGCGGCGGGCGCGCTGCTCACCGCGGCGCCGACGCTGTGGTGGCAGGCCACCCACGGCTGGCCGCAGCTGAGCATGGGCGAGGCCGTCGCCGCGGAGAGCTCCTTCGGCGTGCTCCTGCTGCCCGCCGTGGTGCTGTGCGCGGGAATTCCCGGCGGAGTGCTGGTGTGCTTCGGCTGCTGGCGGTTGCTGCGCGCGCCGGAGCTGCGGCCGTACCGCTTCCTCGGCTGGACGGTCCTCGGGGTGGCCGTGCTGGTGGCGCTGACGGAATCGCGGCCGTACTACTTGGCGGGCGCGTACGGGCTGCTGTTCGCGGTCGGTGCCGTGCAGCTCCGGGCGCGGTGGTTCTCCGCGCGGTTGTACGCGGTCTCCGCGCTGGTCGCGGTCGTGGCGACGTTGCCGGTGCTGCCGGTCGCGCTGATCCCGCGGTTCGACCTGGTGGGCACCGGCAGCGTGGGCTGGCCGGAGCTCACCGCGATCGTCGAGCGCAACGCCCGCGAGCACGCGGCACCGGTGATCGCCGAGGACTACTGGGTGGCGAGCGCGGTGCACCACTACGGCCGCACCGAGGTCCACAGCGCGAGCCGGGGGTACTGGGCGTTCGGCAGGCCCGCCGAGCACGTCCGGAGCGCGATCTACGTGGGCGGACGGCGGGACTTCCTCCTGCGCCACTTCGGTTCCGTGCGGCGCGCGGACACGGTGCGCACCGGCCTGCCGTCGCTGTACGAGGGCACTCCCGTGTGGGTGGTGTCGGAGCCCCGGCGGCCGTGGGAGCTGCTCTGGCGCGACCTGTGGCACATCGGGCTCCGGCACGACGGGACGCCGTCCGGCGCGCCGCCCGCGGTCGCCGCGGACGGGTAGGGCCCGCGAGGGTTGTCACGGAGATCATCCGGGAACCGGGTCCCTGCGCCCTCCGGGCGCTTAGGGTTGGTGGCCATGATCCGGGTGCTGCTCGTCGACGACCAGGAACTGATGCGCA
The DNA here is from genome assembly GCF_020177435.1 of Saccharopolyspora sp. 7B. Lineage (NCBI taxonomy): Bacteria > Bacillati > Actinomycetota > Actinomycetes > Pseudonocardiales > Pseudonocardiaceae > Saccharopolyspora > Saccharopolyspora sp. 7B. The sequence goes on from NZ_JAIUKC010000097.1 coordinate 12,346, forward strand.
TGGGGTTCCGCATGGTGCTCGACGCGCACCAGGACATCGAGGTCGTGGGCGATGCCGGGGACGGTGCGGAGGCCGTGCGGCTCGCCCGGCGGCTCGACCCGGACGTGGTGCTGATGGACGTGCGGATGCCGGTGCTGGACGGCATCGAGGCGACCCGGCTGATCACCGCCGACTGCGACGCGAAGGTCCTGGTGCTCACCACGTTCGACCTGGACGAGTACTCCCTGGCCGCGCTCCGCGGTGGCGCGAGCGGATTCCTGCTCAAGGACATCCAGCCGAGCGGCCTGGTCGCGGCGGTGCGGTCCGTCGCGGTCGGCGACGCGGTCGTCGCGCCCAGCGTCACCCGGCGGCTGCTGGAGCGGTTCCTGGACACCTCCACCGCCGGCGCCCGGGACCGCGCCGCGCTCGACGTGCTGACCGAGCGGGAGCGCGAAGTGCTGGCGCTGGTGGGCAAGGGGCTCAACAACCAGGAGCTGGCCGCGACCTTGCACGTCTCCGAAGCCACCGTGAAGACCCACGTCGGCCGGGTGCTGGCGAAGCTCGGCGTCCGGGACCGGGTGCAGGCGGTGATCGTCGCCTACGAGACCGGCCTGGTCCGCCTCGGCGAACGCTGAGGCCCCGCCCTGCGCGGCCCCGCCGCGCGAGATCCGGGCGAGGTGCGCGGCCGTCCGCCGGGTCGGTCCGTTCGCGCTGGTGGACGGCTAGCCTGGGCGGCGTGCCCGATCCCGCATGGAAGCCCAGGCTCGTCGCGCTCGACGTGGACGGAACGCTGCTCGACCCCGACTCGCAGACCATCTCGCCACCGGTGCGGGACGCGGTCCGCCGCGCCGCGGCCGCGGGCGCGCACGTCGTGATCGCCACCGGGCGCAGCATGCTCGGCACGGTGCCGGTGCTGCGCGAACTCGGCCTCACCGGTGGGGTCGCGCTGTGCTCCAACGGCGCGGTGCTGCTCGACGCCGCCACCGGCGACGCGCTGGCCGTGGAGACGTTCGATCCCGCTCCGGTGCACGCGCGCCTCGCGCCGCTGCTGCCCGGGGCGTCCTACGCCGTCGAGCAGGTCGGCACCGGCAGCCTCGTCACCAGCCCGTTCCGCGAGTACCAGCTGCACGGGCCGCAGCGGCTCGCCTCCCTCGACGAACTGGTCTCGGCACCCGTGCCGCGGCTCATCGCGAACTGGGAGGACCACGCGCCGCAGGAGGTCTTCGACGCGCTTGCCGACGCCGAGCTCCCCGGCTGCACCACCACCATCGACCACTACGAACCGTGGGTGACGGTGGTGCCCGCCGGCGTCACCAAGGGCGCCGCGCTGGAGAAGCTGCGCACCGAGCTCGGAGTGTCCACCGAGGACACCTTCGCGGCCGGTGACGGCACCAACGACGTGCAGATGCTGCGCTGGGCCGCGCACAGCGTCGCGATGGGCCAGGCCCCGGACGAGGTGCGCGCCGCCGCCACCGAGGTCACCGGACCCGTCACCGAGGACGGCGTGGTCGCCGCGCTCGCCCGCTGGTTCCCCTGAGCGCGACGGCTGGTCGAACGGCCCGCGGGTAGTACGCAAGAACTACGCGAGCACCTGCCGGAACGGGCCGAACGGCTCAGCCGCCGTGGCCGGACGACCGAGGTGCCGGACCCGCCGCACCGGGCAGAGTTCACCTCGGCGCCCGGACCACCGCCGAGGCGCGCCCAGCACTCGGAGGTCACCATGATCGAGGCGGAAGGCCTCACCAAGCGGTACGGATCGAAGGTCGCGGTCAACGACCTGTCGTTCACCGCGCGACCCGGCACCGTCACCGGCTTCCTCGGCCCCAACGGCGCGGGCAAGTCCACCACGATGCGCATGATCCTCGGCCTGGACCGGCCGACCTCGGGCACCGTGCGCGTCGACGGCAAGCAGTACCGCGAGCTGCGCGAACCGCTGCGCACCGTCGGCGCGCTCATCGACGCCAAGTGGGTGCACCCGAACCGTTCCGCGCACGCCCACCTGCGCTGGCTCGCCCGGTCCAACCGGATCCCGGTCAGCCGCGTCGACGAGGTCCTCGACATGGTCGGGCTCGGCGAGGTCGCGGGGAAGCGCGCCGGCGGGTTCTCCCTCGGCATGTCGCAGCGGCTCGGCATCGCCGCCGCCCTGCTCGGCGACCCGAAGATCCTGCTGTTCGACGAGCCGGTCAACGGGCTCGACCCCGAAGGCATCCACTGGATCCGCCGCTTCATGCGCAGGCTCGCCGACGAGGGCCGCACCGTGTTCGTCTCCAGCCACCTGCTCACCGAGATGTCGCTGACCGCCGAGCAGCTCGTCGTGGTCGGCAAGGGCGAGCTGATCGCCCAGTGCAGCACCGACGAGTTCGTCGCGGGCGCCGGGCTCACCTCGCTGACCGTCCGCTCCCCGCAGGCCGCGCGGCTGCGCGACCTGCTCACCGCCGACGGCGTCCTCGCGAAGCCCGCCGACCCGACGACGCCCGACACGATCGTCGTCACCGGCGCCGAGAGCGACCGGGTCGGCGAGATCGCCGCCAGGCACGGCGTCGTGCTGCACGAGCTGTCCCCGCAGCGCGGCTCGCTCGAAGAGGCGTTCATGCAGATCACCGGGGACGCCGTGGAATACCAGACCGATTTCGGCGACGCGCTCGCCACCGCTGGGAGGGACGCCCGATGACGCTGTTCGCCGTGGAACGCACCAAGCTGTTCTCCACCCGGTCGCCCTGGTGGTGCGCGGCGCTCGCCGTCGGGCTGCCCATCGCCTTCACCGGTGCCATGGCCGCCTCCGCCGACGAGGGACTCTCCGTCAGCGGGGCCATGTCCGGCCACCAGTTCGGGCTGATGGTCGTGCTCGTGATGGCCGTGCTGGCGATCACCACCGAATACCGCTTCGGCACCATCCGCGCCACGTTCCAGGCCGTGCCCGACCGGGCCTCGGTGCTGCTGTCGAAGGCCGCCGTCGTCGGCGTCACCGGCTTCGTGCTGGGCGAGCTGGCCGGTTTCGGTTCCTGGGGGCTCGCCCAGCTGCTCGCCCCCGGGCCCGAGCTGGCGCTGGACAGCGCCGACCGGATCCGCGAGGTCGCGGGCGCCGGCCCGGTGTTCGCGGTGACCGCCGTGCTCGCCCTCGGTGTCGGGACGCTGCTGCGGCAGACCGCGGGCGCGGTGACGCTGCTGATCGTGTGGGTGCTGCTCGGCGAATCGCTCATCGCGCTCATCCCCAACATCGGTTCCGACCTGGTGCAGTGGATGCCGTTCAACGTCGGCAGCCGCTTCCTGACGACCTTCGACGACCCGAGCTCGGTGCCGCTGGGGCCGTGGGCCTCGCTGGCGTACTTCGTGGCGTTCGCGGTGGTCTCGCTCGGCGCGGCGATCTTCGCGGTGCGGCGCCGGGACGCCTGAGCGGCGGATGCGGCGGACGCCACGGCGTTACCCGGCCCGCCCGAGAGGCTGATCACGCCGGAAGATAAGATCTCGGCAAGATCGAGCCGTGATCGCAGTTCCGACCGGAAACCGCTTCGGCCGCACCATCGGCCGTCCTCCGGGGCATCGGAACCCGACCGCGGCGGATCAGGGACCAAGGTGCCGGGCCCGGCTCGACACCTCCGGGGCGGTCCAGCGTTCGCGAGGCGCGAAGACCGTGCGGCACAACAGAATCGACCGACTGCACCAGCGCTCGGGGGCGCCGGCGGTCGGGACGGGGGAGGGCCCGGGCTGTCATTCGGGGGATGGCCCGGGCCCTGTGCTTTTCCCCGTTGATCTTGGTCCGTCCCGCCGCGCCTTCGCCGCGTCCGCCACCGCCTCCGCGCGGGAGGCGCCGTCCGCGCGCGGCAAGTGCCGGAGGACTTCGTCAGATGGCCGGCCGGACCACCAGGACCGGGCAGGCCGCGTGGCGGACGCACTGCTCGGCGACCGAGCCGAGGAGCAGGCCGGCGAAGCCGCCGCGACCGCGGTGGCCCACCACCAGCAGGTCCGCGCCGCGGGAAGCCGACAGCAGCGCCTGTGGTGACGGGGAGTGCGCGATGTGCCGCTGCACCGGGATCCGGGGCTCCGCGCCCAGCCGGTCCCGCACGATCCGCTCCGCCGACTCGTCCACCGATCGCTGGTAGGCGTCCATGCTCGGCACCGCCCCCGGTGGGCAGTCCGCGGGCCGCGGCGCCGTGCGCATGCTCCACGCCCGCACCACGTGCAGCACCGCCGAGCGCAGCTCCGCCTCGTGCGCGGCCACGTCCAGCGCGCGCAGCGAGGACGGCGACCCGTCGAGGCCGACGGCGACCCCGCCGTCCACCTCGACCTGTTGCACGGTGCGTTCCACGTCTCCACTGCACCGCCTTCCGGCCCCGCTGTCGACTCGACCACTCGAACGAGTCCGATATGTGATGGTTCACAACTCGTGGTGGAAACTTCACATGATCGTCTGCCTGTGGTAATGGATAAGGCAGGACGCGTGCCTCCACACCAACGTCGCTGAGGTGCATGCGCCACGTCGGACCGCCACAGCGGTCCGCGTGCTTCCCCCCAACAGCAGAGAGGTGGGCCATGGTGCATTCGACCGAGTGCTCGCCGGAGCGGCGCGACCCGCCGCGCTTCCGGCGCGACCAGACCGACGTGCTCCTCGAACCGGTTCCCCGGCTGGAGTGGTCGCTGGCCACGGAGGCGCACCCCGTGGTGGCCGAAGCCGCCGCTCCCGCCTCGCTGCGCCGGAGCTGGATCCACACCGCCGCGGAGCAGAAGGTCCTCGACCTCTACCGCAAGCTGCACGGCTCGGCGAGCAGGCTGCCCGCCCCGTGGTGGCTGCGGGCGCTGGACCGCGGCGAGCTGTCCTCCCGAGCCGAGGGGTTCGCCTTCGAGGACGACGTGCACCGGCTGCTGACCAGCCGCGACGGCTGGGTGTTCGTGCCGTGGGCGGGCACCGGCGAGACCGGGTACTGGGAGTACGCGCCCTCCGAACGCGGCACCAGGCACGCGCCGACGACCGTCGCGCTCACCGACGACCACCCCGGCTGGGTCGAGGTCGTCGCCGCCCACACCGACGGTCCGCCGCCGCCGCTGCCGCTCAGCGGCACCGGCGGGCTGCTCGCCGCGCTGCCGGTCGTCGAATCCTGGTAGCGGCCCTGCCCGGCGGGTTTGCGATACTCACCTCTCGATGAGCACTTCTGACCAGCAGGTCCAGCACCGGCGCACGATCGTCAGCTACGTCCAGCGCGGCGAGCGGATGACCGTCGGCCAGCAGCGGGCGTGGGACCGGCACTGGCCCTCGATGGGCGACTCGGTGGACGCGCTGCCCGCCGGGCCGCTGGACGCGGCGACCTGGTTCGGGCGCGAGGCCCCGCTGGTGCTGGAGATCGGTTCCGGCATGGGTGAGAGCACCGCGCAGCTCGCGGCCGCCGCGCCCGAGATCGACCACCTCGCCGTGGAGGTCTACAAGCCGGGCCTGGCGCAGCTGCTGCTGCGCGCCGAGCACCTGGAGCTGTCGAACCTGCGGCTGCTGCGCGGCGACGCGGTGGTGCTGCTGCGCGAGCACGTGCCGCCGGGGTCGCTGGCCGGGGTGCGGATCTTCTTCCCGGACCCGTGGCCGAAGAAGCGCCACCACAAGCGGCGGCTGGTGCAGCCGGAGACGATCGCGCTGATCGCCTCCCGGCTCGCGCCCGGCGGGTACGTGCACCTGGCGACGGACTGGGAGAACTACGCCGAGCAGATGATGGAGGTGTGCTCGGCGGAACCGGAGCTGCGCAACCGGTACGCGGCCGAGCCGGGCGGCTGGGCTCCGCGGCCCGAGTGGCGTCCGGTCACCAAGTTCGAGAGCCGCGCCCACGACGAGGGCCGGGAGATCCACGACCTGATCTTCGACCGGGTCTGACCGCGCGGGCCCGGTCGCTCCGCCGCCGACGGGCGGGGTGCGCGGGCGGTGCGGCGGTGGTCAGGCCGCGTCGTGCACCTTCGGGGTGAGCAGGGCGCGGCCGCGGTGCTCGACGACGTCGGGCAGCAGCGAGCTCACGGCCATCAGCAGCAGCACGGCGACCGCTCCGATGGTGCCGAGCGCGGTGGCGGTGATGGTCAGCATGGGTGGTACCTCCGGGTCGGCGATCCCCACCAGCTTCACCGCCCGGCCGGGTCGGCCGGATCGGCCGAACGGCCGGTCCACCTCCTACTTCCGGTCAAGCCGCGACCGCGAGCTCCGGCGCGCGCTCGCCGAGCCGCAGCACCTGCTCGGCGCGGGCGAGCAGCGCGGGGTCCGCGGTCGCCAGCACCACCGCGATGCCGTGGGCGCGGGCCGCGTCCAGCAGCTCGGCGGTGGTGGACGCGGTCAGCTCCGGGGAGTCCGCGAAGATCACGCTGGGCCGGTGGGCCATCGCCCGCGCCACGGTCAGCCGTTCCGCCTGGGCGGCGGAGAGCTGCCCGGGGAAGCGGTCCCGCACCCGCTCCAGGCCGAAGTCGCGCAGCATCCCCGCGGCGCGGTCCATCGCCGCGGCCCGGTCGGCCCCGGCCAGCATCTGCGGCAGCGCGCAGTTCTCCGCGGTGGTCAGCTCGGGGACCAGCATCCCGTCGGCGAACAGGAACCCGAAGCGGCGCTGCCGCACCTCCCGCAGCTCGTGATCGCCGAGCTCGTCGATGCGCACCCCGTCGAACAGCACCGCCCCCGCGTCCGGGCGGCGCAGTCCGGCGAGCACCTGCAGCAACCACGTCTTCGGCTCGCGGGACGGGCCGTCGAGCGCGGCGACCGTTCCGCGGGCCAGTGCGAAGTCCACGCCGAACAGCTGCGGGAACGTGGTCAGGTTCCGCGCCTCCAGCAGGGCCGTCGAGGGGTGTTCCGGTGCAGCCGCCACCGCGATCTCCTTCCGCCGGCCGGTCCGCACCGGCCGCCACTGCGCTTCCGGAGAACACGTTCTCGTGCGGTGGCGGTGCGGCGCGTCGGTCGGGCGGACACCGTTCGATGTCCGATCGGGCGAGGTTTCGGACCATTCGGCCGGGCCCTCCCGCGGGTACCGGGGATTAGGGTCGCGTCGTGAGTTCCAGCCCGACGCCCGAGATGTCGGCGCAGCGACTCGGTCGTCTCCTGCGGGCGCCGTGGTTCCTCGCCGCGCTGATGACGTTGTCGTGTTCCGCGGACGTGGTGCTGCTGATCCAGCACGGCGGCACCGCGCCGATCGCGTTGCCCGGTGCCGCGCTGCTCGCGCTGCTGGCGGTGCGGGGGCGCCGGCATCCGGTGGTGTGCTCGGCCGCCGCCGCGGCCGTGCTGGTGCTGTCCAGCGCGGTGATCCGGATCGCCGGCGCCGCACCGCCCTCGGTGGGGCTGGACGCGATCCTGGCCACCGAGAACCTGGCGTTGATGCTGCTGGTGCTGTTCGCGCACCGCCGGTTGCCGCCGATGAAGGCGCTGCCGGTCACCGCCGGGCTCGTGCTGGCGTGCATCGGTTCGGTGTACCTGCGCGGGAACATGCCCTCCGCGGGCGGGCAGTTCGTCGCCCTCGGGGTGCTGCAGCTGATGCTGGCGGTGGGCACCGGGACGTACGTGCGCGGCTGGCAGCTCAGCACGACCTCGACGCCGCTGCGGGAGCTGCTGCGCCGCCAGTGGCCGATGATCGCCGCGCTGTCGGTGCTGCTGTTCCTGGACACCGGGACCGCGTTCGAGGGGACGGCGGAAAGCCTGGTGCCGTTGCTGGGGTCGCTGGTGCTGGCCGCGCTGTCGGTGCTGACGCCGCTGCGACCGGTGGAGATCACGCTGCTGGGCGCGACCGGGGCGCTGTGCATGGGCGGCGCGGCCCGGGTGGTCGGGAACTGGCCGACGCACGCCGGGCTGATGGACGACGTTCCGGTGACGGCGGTCGCGGCCGGGATGCTGATGATGGCGTACCTGGTCCGCTACGCCCCCAGGCGGCGGGCGGTGCTCGGCGGTTCGGTGCTGGTCGGCGCGGTGCTGGTGGCGGCGGCGGTGGTCCCCGACAGCCCGTTCTTCTGGGGCCGCGGCTACGCGCTGGACCTGCTGATGCTGGGTGGCCTGCTGCTGGTGCTGGCCGTCGGTTCCGGGCTGTACTTCCGGGCCAGGGATGGGGAGAGGACTCGCACGGTGGAGAGCGCGGTGGAGCAGGCGCAGCAGGCGGAACGGCTGGCGCTGGCCAGGGAGCTGCACGACGTGGTCGCCCACCACGTCACCGGGATCGTGGTGCAGGCGCAGGCCGCGCAGATGGTGGCCGCGCAGAAACCGGAGGCGGCCGTGGAGGCGATGGAGCGCATCGCGGGCAGCGGCACCGAAGCGCTGGTGGCGATGCGCAGGCTGGTGGCGAGCATGCGCGGCGCGGAACCCGCGGGGACCAGCGGCGCCACCGAGCAGGCCACCACCGACCTCGCCGCCGACCTCACCGCGCTCGCCGAGGGCGCTGGCCCGAAGGTGTCGCTGCGGGTCGAACTGGACCAGGAGGTGCCGCAGGAGGTCGCCCGCTCCGCGCTGCGCCTGGTGCAGGAGTCGGTGACGAACGCGGGCAAGCACGCCCCGGACGCCACCGAGATCCAGGTGGTGGTGCGGTCTCCGCAGGAGCACGTGCACATCCGCGTCACCGACAACGGTTCCGGCAGCCGCGCCGCACCGGCGGGTGGCTCCGGAGGATACGGTCTCGTCGGCATGCGCGAGCGGATCGAACTGCTCGGCGGCCGCTTCAGCGCAGGACCGGTGCCGGACGCCGGCTGGCGGGTCGAGGCGTGGCTCCCGCTGGCCGAACGCGACGCCGGCTGAGCGCGCGGTGCACGACGAGGAGGGGAAACCGATGATCCGGGTGCTGATCGCGGACGACCAGGAGATGGTGCGGGCCGGTTTTCGGATGATCCTGGAGTCGCAGGACGGCATCGAGGTCGTCGCCGACGTCTCCAACGGGCTCGACGCGGTGAAGAAGGCGCGGGAGCTGCGCCCGGACGTGTGTCTGATGGACATCCGGATGCCCGGGCTGGACGGCCTGGAGGCCACCAAGCAGCTCGCGGGCCCGGACGCCACCGACCCGATCAAGGTGGTCGTGGTGACCACCTTCGACCTGGACGAGTACGTGGCCTCGGCGCTGGCGAACGGGGCGAGCGGCTTCCTGCTCAAGGACGCGGGTCCGGCGCTGCTGATCGAGGCGATCAACGCGGCCTCGCGCGGGGACGCGCTGGTGTCGCCGCAGATCACGGTGCGGCTGCTGCAGCACTTCTCGAAGCCGCCGGAGCGGCCGCGGCGCGGGGTGCAACCGCTGCGGGAGGAGCTGACCGAGCGGGAGCTGGACGTGGTGCGGGCCACCGCGCGCGGCCTGACGAACGTGGAGATCGGCGGCGAGCTGTTCATGTCGCTGTCCACGGTGAAGACCCACCTCGCGGCGGCGCAGACGAAGATCGGCGCGCGGAACCGGGTGGAGACGGCGTCGTGGGCGTGGCGCAGCGGTCTCATGGAGGACTGATCACCCGCGGGTGAGCGGGCCGGTCGCACCGCACCGGTATGTCCACAGTGGACTTCGTGCGACCGGCTTGCCCCGGCGGTGCGCCGCTGCGGCAGAATGCGCGCATGCCGACCGCCTTGCGCCTGCACGCCCCGATCGCCGTTCCCTGCGACGCCGACTGCTCGGTGATCCGCGACGCCGTCGTGGACGTCGACGAGCACGGCCGCATCGGCTACTGCGGCCCGCGCGAGGGCGCACCGCCGCGCGCGCAGGAGACCGCGGTGCGCGAATGCGGCGGGATCCTGCTGCCCGGCCTCATCAACGCGCACGCGCACAGCCCGATGACGCTGCTGCGCGGCATGGGCGGCGACCTGCCGCTGCTGCGCTGGCTGCGCGAGGTGATCTGGCCCGCGGAGGCGCGGCTGCGGCCCGCCGACGTCCGCGCCGGCATGGAGCTCGGTTCGGTGGAGATGCTGCGCGCCGGGGTGACCACCAGCGCCGAGATGTACTTCTCCGGCGAGTCCGTGGCCGAAGCGGTGCTGGCCGTCGGCTCCCGGGTGGTGCTCGGCCCGGCCGTGATCTCCGCGCCCGGCCTGGAGGGCATGGGTTCCTGGCAGGGCATGGTCGAGGCCGTCGACCGCTGGATCGACGCGGACGGCCTGCGGTTCGGGCCCGCCGACCGGATCGAGCTCGGCTACGGCGCGCACTCCGCCTACACGCTGCCGCCGGAAGCGCTGCGCCGCATCGGGGAATCCGCGCAGCAGCGCGGAGCCCTGGTGCAGACGCACGTCGCCGAAGCCGCCGACGAGGACCGGGAGCAGCGGGAGCGCTACGGCTCGGTGCCCGCGCTGCTGGACTCGCTGGGCGTGCTGGACGGCCGGGTGCTGGCCGCGCACTGCGTGCACCTGTCCGACGCGGACATCGAGCTGTTCGCCGACCGCGGGACGGGCATCGCGCACTGCCCCGGTTCGAACGCGAAGCTCGCCTCCGGCACCGCGCGGCTGGTCGACCTGCTCGCCGCGGGCATCCCGGTCGGCCTGGGCACCGACGGCCCGTCCAGCAACGACGACCTGGACCTGTGGGAAGAGGTCCAGCTGTCGGTGATGCTGGCCCGGCTGTCCACGGGGGACGCGATGGCGCTGACCGCACCGGGCGCGCTGCTCGCCGCGACCAGGGGCGGGGCGGCCGCGCTGCACCGCGACGACATCGGCGCGCTGGAACCGGGGCGCTGGGCCGACGTCGTGCACCTGGACGTGGACGACCCGGCGTTCGCGACCGGCATCGACACCCCTGACGAGCAGCTGCTGTCGAACCTGGTGTGGGCGGCCGGTTCCCGCTGCGTGCGCGACGTCTGGGTGGCGGGCGAGGAGGTGCTGCGCGACCGGGAACCGACGCGCGTGGACCGGCGGGCCGTGCAGGCCGCCGCCCGCACCGCCGCCCAGCACGTGCGCGGCTGAACCGGGTTCCCCGGGAACCTTCCGCACCGCCGGAGCGACTCCTCCAGCAGCGGCGCCGCGCGGCGGTCGGCGCGCGGGGCCGGAGCGGTCGCGGGCACGAGGTGAGGAGCACGGCATGGCGAAGCAGATCGGGATCCTGCTGTTCCCGGACGTGGAGGAGCTCGACGCGCTCGGGCCGTGGGAAGTCCTGTCGTTCTGGACGCGGACGTTCCCCGCGGACGGCTACGAGGTGCGCACGTTCTCCCGCGACGGCGGCGAGATCGCGTGCGCCAAGGGCTTGACCGTCCGATCAGGACACTCGTTCGCGGATGTGCCGGAGCTCGACGTGCTGCTGCACCCCGGCGGCCAGGGCACCCGGCCGATGCTGCGCGACGCGGAACACCTCGCGTGGGTGCGGGAGCAGCGCGCCGCGGTCCCGCTGCTGACCAGCGTGTGCACCGGTTCGCTGGTGTTCGCCGCGGCGGGGCTGCTGGCGGGGCGTCCCGCGACGACGCACTGGCGCTCGCTGGAGCTGCTGGCGGAACTGGAGCCGACCGCGCGGGTGCGCCCGGACGACCGCTTCGTCGACGACGGCGACCTGGTCACCGCGGCGGGGATCTCGGCGGGCATCGACATGGCGCTGCACCTGGTGTCCCGGCTCGCCGGGGTGGAGCGGGCCCGCGACGTGCGCCGCGGCATCCAGTACGACCCGCGGCCGCCGATCTGATCGGACCGGCGCGCGGGGCGGCGGCGTCGGCGATGATGGCGGCATGATCGACACGACGCGCACCTTGGCCCTGATCGGCTCGGCCGCGGGCGGGGTGGAGCACATCCGCGCCGAGCTGGTCGAACCCGCGCTGTCCCGCGGCTGGCGGGTCGCGGTGACGCTCACCCCGACCGCGGGCGCGTGGCTCGCGGCTTCCGGGGAACTCGACCGGATCGCGGAGCTCACCGGCCTGCCGTGCCGGGTGGCGTCGCGGATGCCGTCCGAACCCAGCCCGCACCCGCCGATCGACTGCTACCTGGTGTGCCCGGCGACGGCGAACACGGTCAGCAAGCTCGCGCTCGGCCTCGGCGACAGCCAAGCGCTGACCACCGCGGTCGAAGCGGTCGGCGCGGGCACGGCACCGGTGGTCGTGTTCCCCACGGTCAACGCCGCGCACCACCGCCACCCGGCGTGGAAGTGGCACACCTCGGCGCTGCAGGACGCGGGCGTGCACCTGTTGACCGGCGAGCGGTGGTGGGCCGCGCACGAACCGCGCAGCGGGCTCGGCCAGCAGATCCCGTGGCGCCGCGTCCTCGACGAGCTCGACCGCCTCGTGCCGCCCCGCTGAACCGGGACGACCGCAGGTACGACGAAGGCCCAGCTCCGATGTGGACATCGTGTGAGCTGGGCCTTCGTGTTCTGAGCGGATGACGGGAATCGAACCCGCGTATTCAGCTTGGGAAGCTGATGTTCTACCATTGAACTACATCCGCATTCGCCGTTCCCGGCGCGGCCAACTCTAGCACGGCAGGCGGCCGAAGATCGCCAGGGGGCCTCCGGATACGCTTGCCCACGTGCTGCTGAGCGACCGGGACCTGCGTGCAGAGCTGGACCAAGGACGACTCGAACTCGAACCGTTCGACGTCGCCATGATCCAGCCGTCCAGCATCGACGTCCGGTTGGACCGCTTCTTCCGGGTCTTCGACAATTCGAAGTACACCCACATCGATCCTTCGCAGCAGCAGGACGAGCTGACCTCGCCCGTGGAGGTCACCGGCGAAGATCCGTTCGTGCTGCACCCCGGCGAGTTCGTGCTCGGCTCCACCTTCGAAGCGGTGCGGCTGCCGGACGACCTGGCCGGGCGGTTGGAGGGCAAGTCCTCGCTGGGCCGGCTCGGGTTGCTCACGCACTCCACCGCCGGGTTCATCGACCCCGGGTTCACCGGGCACATCACCCTCGAACTGTCGAACGTGGCGAACCTGCCGATCACGCTGTGGCCGGGCATGAAGATCGGGCAGCTGTGCCTGTTCCGGCTCTCCAGCCCCGCGGAGCACCCGTACGGCACGACCCGCGCGGGTTCCCGGTACCAGGGCCAGCGCGGGCCCACGCCGTCGCGCGCGCACCTGAACTTCCAGCGGGTCGACACCCGCCGCGACTGACGCCTCCGCACGCCGTGCCGCCGAGGGCGGGCCGTTCGCCGAACGGCCCGCCCTTCGCGTGGAATGTCCTGTTCTCGCAGGCAGGAGGGCTCGTGCGGCAACGTTGCGTGCGCACGTGACTACCACGTGACCGATTCAGTCGCCACGGTGAGCATCCTCACCCTGAATCGAGGAAGAAAAGAGGTGGTTCAGACCCTAAAGTCCCCAGAGCCCGGCGCTCTCCCCAGGTGTGCAGCGAGGCAGACCGGCGAGCGGGCACAGGAGAACTCGATGTCGGTTACGCAGTCGCGCGACCCCGGTGCCTCGACCGGGCACCTGGGGCACGTCGTGATGATCGCGAGCGCGGCGGCGCTCGGCGGTTTCCTCTTCGGCTACGACACCTCGGTGATCAACGGTGGGGTCGACGCCATCCAGAGCTACTTCCAGGTTGGTTCCGCGATGACGGGGCTGGTCGTCTCCTCGGCGCTGCTGGGGTCGGCGGTCGGTGCCGGCATCGCCGGTGGACTGGCCGACCGGATCGGCCGGATCCGGGTCATGCAGATCGCCGCGGTGCTGTTCGTGATCAGCGCGATCGCCTCCGCCGTCCCGTTCGCCATCTGGGACCTGGCGATCTGGCGCATCGTCGGCGGCATCGCCATCGGCATCGCGTCGGTGATCGCGCCCGCCTACATCGCGGAGGTCGCGCCCGCCGCGTACCGCGGCCGGTTGACCTCGTTGCAGCAGCTGGCGATCGTGCTCGGCATCGCGCTGTCCCAGCTGGTCAACTACGGGCTGGCCGAGGCCGCGGGCGGCAGCGCCTCCAACGAGCTGGGGCCGCTGCAGGCCTGGCAGTGGATGCTCGGCGTCGCGGCGGTGCCTGCGCTGGTGTACCTGGTGCTGGCCTCGATGATCCCGGAGTCGCCGCGCTACCTGGTGGCCGCCGGCCGGGACGACAAGGCCCGCGAGGTCCTCAGCGGGATCGAGCCGGGCGACGTGGACGGCAAGATCGCCGAGATCCGGCGGGTGCTCGGCGAGCGCAAGCCGCGGTTCTCGGACCTGCGCGGCGGGTTCGGCGTGCTGCCGATCGTCTGGGTCGGCATGGCCATCGCCGCGCTGCAGCAGTTCGTCGGCATCAACGTGATCTTCTACTACTCGTCCTCGCTGTGGCAGTCCGTCGGCATCGAGGAGAGCAGCTCGCTGCTGCTGAGCCTGTTCACCTCGATCGTGAACATCGTCGGCACGTTCATCGCGATCGCGCTGGTCGACAAGATCGGGCGGAAGCCGCTGCTGGTGATCGGTTCGATCGGCATGGCCGTCTCGCTGGCGGTCACCGGCTGGGCGTTCAGCTTCGCGCAGGTCGTCGGCGAGGACGCGGTGCTGCCGCCGAGCTGGGGCGTGGTCGCGCTGATCTCGGCGAGCGCGTTCGTGCTGTTCTTCGCCGCCTCGTGGGGCGTGGTGCTGTGGGTGCTGCTCGGCGAGATGTTCCCGCCGCGCATCCGCGCCGCGGCGCTGGCCGTCGGCACCATGACGAACTGGGTGGCGAACTGGCTGGTCACGGTGAGCTTCCCGAGCCTGCGGGACTGGAACCTGCCCGCGACGTACTTCATGTACGCGGCGTTCGCGCTGATCTCGTTGGTGTTCGTGCTCCGCTACCTCAAGGAGACCAACGGCCGCTCCCTGGAGGAGATGGGCAGCTGACCGCTCCCCTCCACCGTGGGGAAGGCGCCCCGGGTATCTCCGGGGCGCCTTCCCGCGTGCGGTGTCCGCCGCTCAGCGCCGCGGTGAGCTCGAGTCGATCGCGGTCGCGGCCACCCGGCCGGGGGCTGATCACCGCTCGTGGCCAGCGGCGTCGAAATCCCCCCGTTCTCGCGATTAGGACCACTGGGACGGGTGGAAGATCGAGGTAAAGCGCGCTGAGTCGACCTTCACCCCGTAGGACTGGATGCGGCGATCGACACAGCTCGGCGCCACACCCACAGGACGACGGAGAGGTAGTCATGCAGCTCTCGAAGTTCGCGAAGACCGCAGCCACCGCCGGAATCGTGCTCGGCCTGAGCGCCCTCGCCGCCCCCGCGGCGCTCGCCGACGGGTACGTCACCAACAACCAGGACGGCACCAACGTGGGCGTGCACGAAGGCGGCTTGAACGGCAACGGTGCTGACAACGACAACGGGAACGGCAGCGGCAACGGGAACGGCAGCGGCAACGGCAGCAACATCCTCAAGCCTGGTGGTCACCACAAGGGGATGCCGGTGAGCGAGTACGTCGCCGGAAAGCTGGCAGGCTGAGCACGGTCGGCTAGTGATCCGGTCCGCGCAGCGAAGCGGACCGGGGCTGGATGACAGGAGGGGCGGCCCCACGGTGGGCTTGCCCCTCCTGCGCGTCCGGGGTCAGTTCTCGGACTTGTCCTGGTCCGGGAGGGGGGTGCCGGTCGGCTCGGCGTCGGTGGGGACGTCGGCCTTGCCGTTGGCTTCGGCCTCGCCACCGGTCTCGGCACCGCCGGTCTCCGCGGAGCCGTCGGCGACCGGGGCGGAGGCGCCGTCGCCGCCGCGCTTGACCGAGGAGAGCAGCAGCTGCGCGACGTCGATGATCTCGACGCTCTCCGAAGCCGCCCCTTCGTTCTGGCGGGCGGTGAGGCCGTCGTTGAGCATCACGCGGCAGAACGGGCAGCCCGTCGCGATCTTCTGGGGCGCGGTGCCCAGCGCCTCGTCGACGCGCTCCACGTTGATGCGCTTGCCGGTCTTCTCCTCCATCCACATCCGGGCGCCGCCGGCGCCGCAGCACATCGAGCGGTCGCCGTGCCGCGGCATCTCGCGGAAGTTCGCGCCGGAGGCGCCGACCAGGTCGCGCGGCGGCGTGTAGACCTTGTTGTGGCGGCCCAGGTAGCAGGGGTCGTGGTAGGTGACGTCCTCGGCGATCGGGGCGACCGGGACGAGGCGCTTCTCCCGCACCAGCTTGTTCAGCAGCTGGGTGTGGTGCACGACCTCGAAGTTCCCGCCGAGCTGCGAGTACTCGTTGGCGAGGCTGTTGAAGCAGTGCGCGCAGGTCGCGACGATCTTGCGCTTGCCGGGCTCGCGGCCCTCGAACACCGAGTTCAGCACCTCGACGTTCTGCTGGGCGAGCATCTGGAACAGGAACTCGTTGCCCGCGCGCCGCGCCGGGTCGCCGGTGCAGGTCTCCTCGCCGCCGAGCACGGTGTACTTGACCCCGGCCATGTGCAGCAGTTCGGCGACCGCGCGGGTGGTCTTCTTCGCGCGGTCCTCGAAGGCGCCCGCGCAGCCGACCCAGAACACGTACTCGGTGTCGTCTTCGAGCTCACCGTCGAAGACGGGGACCTCGAAGTCCAGGTCCTCGGTCCAGTTCAGCCGGTCCTTGGCGTTCTGGCCCCACGGGTTGCCCTTGTTCTCCAGGTTCTTGAACATCCCGCCGAGCTCGGTGGGGAAGTTCGACTCGATCAGCACCTGGTAGCGGCGCATGTCGACGATGTGGTCGACGTGCTCGATGTCCACCGGGCACTGCTCGACGCAGGCGCCGCAGGAGGTGCAGGCCCACAGCACCTCGGGGTCGATGACGCCCATCTCGTCGGGGCCGCCGACCAGCGGGCGCTCCGCCTCGGCCAGCGCCAGCGCGTTGATTCCCGCGAGCTTCTCCTCGGCGCCCTCACCGGTGATGCCGACCTCGTCGCCTGCCATGTCCTTGCTGCCACCGGCGAGCAGGTACGGGGCCTTGGCGTAGGCGTGGTCGCGCAGCGAGGTGATCAGCAGCTTCGGCGACAGCGGCTTCGCGGTGTTCCAGGCGGGGCACTGGGACTGGCAGCGACCGCACTCGGTGCAGGTCGTGAAGTCCAGCCAGCCCTTCCACTTGAAGTCCTCGACCTTGCCGACGCCGAAGACGTCCTCGTCCGGGTCGGCCTCTTCGAAGTCGAGCTCCTTGCCGCCGGACATCATCGGCTGCAACGCGCCCAGCGCCCGGCCGTCGCCGGCCTCGCGCTTGAAGTAGATGTTGAAGAACGCGGTGAAGCGGTGCCAGGCCACGCCCATCGTGATGTTCGAGGCGATCACGATCACCCAGATCATCGCGGACAGGATCTTGAACCCGGCGAAGATCGAGATGGCGGCGGTGCTCGACGGGAGGATGCCGCCCAGCGCGTAGGTCAGCGGCGAGGACCAGAACGGTGCCTCGAACAGCCCGGAGGCCTGCTTGAACGCCCGCAGGCCCATGATCCCGAAGCCTTCGAGGACCACGACGGCCTCGACGAAGTACGCCTGGCCGAAGTTCGAGCCCTCGAACCGGGACACCCGGTCCGCGCGGCGCGGGTGGTTCAGCTGGCGCACCCCGATCAGCCAGAACCCGCCGAGCACCGTGGTGATGCCCAGCAGTTCGACGATCAGGTTCCACGGGCCGAACCAGCTCAGCAGCGGGGTCTCGAAGGTCGGCACGAAGACCTCGAAGTAGGCCTCCAGCACGCTCAGGCTCAGGCCGCCGAAACCGACCATCACGAACCAGTGCGCGACGCCGACGTGGCCGAACTTGAGCATCTTGGTGTGGCCCAAGATCTCCTTGACCATGTTGCCGAACCTCGCCCCGAACGGGCCGCGCCTGGTCGGGTCGGGTTGTCCGAGGCGGATGGACGAGATCATCCGCCGCACGGTCCTGACGACCATGACCACCGCGACGGCCGTCACGGCCAGGCAGATCAGGCCCAGGACCAGCTGCAGCGCACCCATGCTCGCGGCCTCCATGTTCGGGGGTTGTCCGTTTGAGGAGCGTACGCCTTATTACCGATCGGTAACCAGCGGGGCTCCGGCGTGGTGGGAACGGGGTGATTCTGCGCAACGCCCTGCCGAAAAACTAGTTGGGCGATCGTGCAGCTTTGCGCGTGGGGGGATGTTCGCCGTGGTGGCGGCCACCGCGCAGTGGCACCGAGTGCCGCGTTCTCGCTGCTGGGCGCGACATCCCGGCCCGCTCCGCGCCACCGCCGGGCGGCCGACCCCCCCGTGCGCCGCCGGGCGGGGGCGGGTGCGACGTTCGCCACTTATCGCCCGCACCGGCCGCCACCTGATCGACGCGGCCTCCCGCGGAGGTGCCGCGGCGTATCCTCGAGGCCTCTCGGATGAGCGGCGACCGCCCTGGTCGCGACGTCATCGGGATCATGGGGGAAAGACGATGGACGACGCCGAGCAGCCCGCCGTGCGCGCCTCCGACGCCGACCGCGAGCAGGTCGCCGAGCGGCTGCGGACGGCCTTCGACGAAGGTCGGCTGGGCCTGGCCGAGTACGACGAGCGGGTCCGCGACGCCTACGCGGCCGTCACCCGGGCCGACCTGGTGCCGCTCACCGCGGACCTGCCCGCCGCCGCGGAGGCCGCCGCACCGCCCGCGAAGCGGTCCCGCGCGCCCCGGCTCCGCAAGGAGTGGCGGGACTGGGCGCAGACCGGGTTCCTGCTGGTCGGGATCTGGGCGGTGATCTCGTTGGCCGGCGGCGGCCCGATCTTCTTCTTCCCGATCTTCCCGCTGGGCATCTGGGCCGTCGTGCTCGTCTCGCAAGCGCTGTTCGGGCACGGCGACTCCGACGGCTCCGGGTGCGACGAGGACGGGGACGACGAGAACGGGGACGACGAGCCGGATGCGCGTCGGCTGGAGCGCTGACCGGTCCTGCCCCGCCCGCCGGGAGCAGGCGTAACCTTCGGGAGAAAGAACTAGGGCGACTGTTCAACTTTCTCCGAGGGGGACCGGGTGGCGTACCTGCTGCTGGCGATGGCGATCTGCTCCGAGGTGGTCGGCACCGTCTCGCTGAAGCTCTCCGAGGGGTTCAGCCGGCCGCTGCCCTCGGTGCTGGTCGTGCTCGGCTACGGCGCCGCGTTCGCCGCGCTCGGGCTGGTGCTCAAGGCCGGGCTGCCGGTCGGCGTGGTGTACGCGATCTGGTCGGGGGCCGGCGTCGCGCTGATCGCGCTCATCGGCGTCGCCTTCCTCGGCGAGAGCATCACCGCGGTGCAGCTCGGCGGCCTCGCGCTGATCATCGGCGGTGTGGTGGCGCTGGAGCTGGGCGGCGCGCATTGACCGCCGGGACCGACGGCCGCCGCGCCAAGGGCGAACGCCGCAGGCGCGCGATCCTCGACGCCACCCTCCGCGTCGTCGAGCGCGACGGGATCGCCGGGACCAGCCATCGCGCCATCGCCCGCGAGGCGGGCGTGCCCGCCGCGTCGATCTCCTACTACTTCACCGGGATCGACGAGCTGCTGGTCGCGACGCTGCTGGAGAGCGTCGACCTGCTCGTCGCCGACATCGGGCGGATGCGCGCCCGCACCCCGGCGGACGCGGGCGCGTGGGCGCGGACCATCGCGGAGAACCTCGCGCTGCTCGTCGACGGCAGGCGGGCGCGGACCATCGCCGAGTACGAGCTGTACCTGCTGGCCGCCCGCAGGCCCGCGCTGCGCCCGGCCGCCCGCCGGTGGATCGAGGTCGCCGCGGGGCAGGTGGACCGCGGGCTCGACGTACCCCCCGAGGTGGTCACCGCCTTCTTCGCCGCGGTGGACGGGCTGCTGATGCAGGCGCTGATCGCCGACGAACCGCCGGGTGCCGCGGACTTCGAGCCGGTGCTGCGCTTCCTGCTCCGGCCGCTGGGCGCCGAGGTCGGCTGACCCGGTCGGGCGACGCACCCGCGATCATCCGGTCGGGGGCGGCTCGCGGTCGTTACCGTGCGGGCCGAGCTGGAGGTGCGTGGTGCGAACGGGACTCGCGGCCGCGGGTGCGGCCTGCCTGCTGGTGGCCGGGCTGGTCATCGGGTGCGACCGGGCCGAGCACGACGAGGTCGGCTGGCGCTGGAACGGCGGCGAGGTGCGCTGGGGCGGCGGGCGCGCGGACCGGGGCGAGCGGTCCGAGGTCATCGCGGAGCTGCCCGGCATCAGCTCGGTGCGCCTCGACCGCACCGACGGGGACGTGGTGGTCCGGCACGTGCCGGGCGGGCGCGGCGAGGTGCGCGAACGGGCCCGCGACCGGCCGCCGGACGCGGCGGTGCTGCACCGCGTCGAAGGCGGCGTGCTCGTGCTGCCCGGCTGCCCGGACGACTGCTCGGTGGACTACGAGGTGGACCTGCCCGCCGCGGTCCCGGTCGAGGGCGGCGGCGCCGCGGGAGCCCTGGAGGTCGACGGCATGGCCTCCGCCCGGCTCGAAGCGGGCGCGGGCGAGGTGCGGATCTCCGAGGTCGCCGGACCGGTGCGGGTGCGCAGCGGCGCGGGCGGCGTCGAGCTGCGCGAGCTCGGCGGCGACGTGGCGGTGTCCACCGGGACCGGCCGGATCGACGGCGAAGGGCTCGCCGGCGCGAACGTCGTGGCCGAGGCGCGCACCGGCTCCATCGACCTGGAGCTCACCGCGCCGCGCAGCGTGCGGGCCGAGACCGGGACGGGCACCGTCGCGGTAGTCGTGCCCGACGGCGCGTACCGGGTGGACGCGGCGGCGGGCCTCGGTTCGCAGGACGTCGAGGTGGCCACCGATCCGGGCTCGCCGCGACGGCTCGACCTGCGGACCGGGACCGGTTCGGTCCGCGTCTCCGCCGCCTGACGGCCGCGCGCCGGGTGCGTGACCCGGATCTCGACGGCTTCCCGGGAACTTCCGCCGCAGCTCAGGCGTTGTCCAGGCAGAAACGTTGAGCGAAGTGCGCTCAACCCGGTTTGACGACCGGAGCGGGCCGGGGGTAAAACTTGAGTCGGCAAGGCTCAACGGACTACCCGGTCCGGGGCGCAAGATCAGGGAAGCAGGAGGAACCATCCATGGCGCGAGCGGTCGGCATCGACCTGGGGACGACCAACTCCGTCGTTTCCGTCCTCGAAGGCGGTGAATCGACGGTCATCGCCAACTCCGAGGGCTCGCGGACGACGCCGTCCATCGTCGCCTTCGCGAAGAACGGCGAGATCCTCACGGGTCAGCCAGCGAAGAACCAAGCGGTCACGAACGTGGACCGCACCATCCGGTCGGTCAAGCGCCACATGGGCACCGACTGGAAGACGGACATCGACGACAAGGCGTACACGCCGCAGGAGATCAGCGCGCGAGTGCTGATGAAGCTCAAGCGCGACGCCGAGGCCTACCTGGGCGACGACGTCACCGACGCGGTGATCACCGTCCCGGCCTACTTCGAGGACGCCCAGCGCCAGGCCACCAAGGAGGCCGGCCAGATCGCGGGCCTCAACGTGCTGCGCATCGTCAACGAGCCGACGGCCGCCGCGCTGGCCTACGGCCTCGACAAGGGCGAGAAGGAGCAGACGATCCTCGTCTTCGACCTCGGTGGCGGCACGTTCGACGTGTCCCTGCTGGAGATCGGCGAGGGCGTCGTCGAGGTCCGCGCCACCAGCGGTGACAACCACCTCGGTGGCGACGACTGGGACGAGCGCATCGTCGACTGGCTGGTCGAGAAGTTCAAGACCTCCAACGGCATCGATCTGACCAAGGACAAGATGGCCTTGCAGCGGATCAAGGAAGCCGCGGAGAAGGCCAAGATCGAGCTGTCCAGCTCCTCCACGGCCAACATCAACCTGCCGTACATCACGGTGGACTCCGAGAAGAACCCGATGTTCCTCGACGAGACCCTGAGCCGTGCGGAGTTCCAGCGCATCACCTCCGACCTCCTGGAGCGCACCCGCAAGCCGTTCGAGGCCGTGGTGCGCGACGCGGGCGTGAAGGTCGCCGACGTCGACCACGTCGTGCTCGTCGGCGGCTCCACCCGGATGCCCGCGGTCACCGAGCTCGTCAAGGAGCTCACCGGTGGTCGCGAGCCGAACAAGGGCGTGAACCCGGACGA
The DNA here is from genome assembly GCF_020177435.1 of Saccharopolyspora sp. 7B. Taxonomy (NCBI): domain Bacteria; kingdom Bacillati; phylum Actinomycetota; class Actinomycetes; order Pseudonocardiales; family Pseudonocardiaceae; genus Saccharopolyspora; species Saccharopolyspora sp. 7B. The sequence continues at coordinate 34,071 of NZ_JAIUKC010000097.1, forward strand.
GGTCGTCGCCGTCGGCGCCGCCCTGCAGGCCGGTGTGCTGCGCGGTGAGGTCAAGGACGTCCTGCTGCTGGACGTCACCCCGCTGTCCCTGGGCATCGAGACCAAGGGCGGCATCATGACCAAGCTGATCGAGCGCAACACCACGATTCCGACCAAGCGCTCCGAGACCTTCACGACCGCGGACGACAACCAGCCGTCGGTGCAGATCCAGGTCTTCCAGGGCGAGCGCGAGATCGCGGCGCACAACAAGAAGCTCGGCATGTTCGAGCTCACCGGGCTGCCGCCGTCGCCGCGGGGCGTGCCGCAGATCGAGGTCTCCTTCGACATCGACGCCAACGGCATCGTGCACGTCAACGCGAAGGACCTCGGCACCGGCAAGGAGCAGTCGATGACCATCACCGGCGGCTCCGCGCTGCCGAAGGAGGACATCGACCGGATGGTCTCCGACGCCGAGGCGCACGCCGAGGAGGACAAGAACCGCCGCGAGGAGGCGGAGGCCCGCAACCAGGCGGAGACCCTCGTCTACCAGACGGAGAAGGTCCTCACCGACAACGACGAGAAGCTGCCCGAGGAGACCAAGACCAAGGTCAAGTCGGCCGTCGACGAGGTCAAGGAAGCCCTGAAGGGCGAGGACGTCGCCGCCATCAAGGCCGGGGTCGAGAAGCTGGCCACCGAGTCCCAGGCGCTGGGCCAGGCCCTCTACGCCGACGCGGGTGCCGACGCCGCGGCCGGTGCCGCCGGTGCGGCCGGTGCGGCCGGTGACGCGGCGGGTGCGACCGCCGGCGCCGGTGCGACCAGCGGTGGCGCCGAGGACGTGGTGGACGCCGAGATCGTGGACGACGAGGACGAAAAGAAGAAGAAGTGACCACCGAGAGCTCAGGCGACTCCGACCGGCAGCAGTCGCCGCAGGACGAACAGGAGCCGGTGGTGGTCCGGGACCGCAGGCGGATCGATCCGCAGACCGGTGAACCCCGGGCCGCCACCGAGCAGGGGCAGGTGGCGGAGAGCATGTCCGGCACGCTGGACGAGGAACTTGCCAAGGTCGGTGAAGGCGCCGCCGCCGAGGAGGCGCCCGAGGCCGAGGACGGTGCGGACGCCGAGCTGCGCAAGCAGGTCGACGAGCTCACCGAGGACCTCAAGCGGGTCACCGCCGAGTACGCCAACTACCGCAGGCGCACCGAGCGCGACCGCGAATCGGTCGTCAACGCGGCCAAGGCGTCGGTGGCCGGTGACCTGCTCACCGTGCTCGACGACCTGGAGCGGGCCGATTCGCACGGTGACCTCACCGGCGCGTTCAAGGCGGTGGCCGACAAGCTCGTCGGTTCGCTGAACAACGCGGGCCTGGTGGCCTTCGGCGCCGAGGGCGACGAGTTCGACCCGTCGGTGCACGAGGCCGTGCAGCACACGACCTCCTCGGAGGTGTCCGGACCGACCGTCACGACCGTCATGCGGCGTGGCTACCGGTTCGGCGACCGGGTGCTGCGGCCCGCCATGGTCGCCGTCACCGATCACGAGCCGGAAGCGGCGGCACCACCGGAGAGCGGTGCCGAGACCGGCGAGGACACGGCACAGTGAGATCACGACCCCGCTCGGCGGAACGCGGCACGACCGATACGGGAGGCCGCGTCCCGCGTGGCCTCGCCTGGCCATCGCGGCCGGGCGGGGTCGGGTTCGCGCCGACGGCGACGACCATGCCGGCCGAGGCCGGTGCAGTGCGACAGCGAAGCGGAAGGAGGGGCGCCCGGTGAGTGCCAGGGAATGGCTCGACAAGGACTTCTACGGCGAGCTGGGCGTCTCGTCCGACGCGAGCGCTGACGAGATCAAGAAGGCGTACCGGAAGCTGGCGCGGGAGAACCACCCCGACGCCAACCCCGGCAACAGCGCCGCCGAATCCAAGTTCAAAGCGGTCTCCGAGGCCTACGGCGTGCTCTCCGACCCGGAGAAGCGCAAGCAGTACGACGAGGCGCGCCGGCTGTTCGGCAGCGGTTTCGGCGGTGGCCAGGGCGGTTTCGGCGGTTTCGGCGGCGGCGCGGGCACCGGTGGCGCGGGCGGGTTCGACCTGGGCGACCTGTTCGGCGGTGGCGCCGGGCCGCGACCCGGCGGCGGTGGCGCCGGCGGGCTCGGCGCCCTGTTCGGCGGGTTGTTCGGCGGCGGTGGCGCCGGTCGCCGCGGCGGTACCGCCGGCGCGAGCAGGCCGCAGCGCGGCTCCGACGTGGAGACCGAGGTCCGCATCGACTTCGCCGAGGCGGTCCGCGGCGCGACCGTGCCGCTGCGGCTGTCCAGCCCGGCCACCTGCCTGACCTGCCACGGGTCCGGCTCGAAGCCGGGAACCCGGGCGCGCACCTGCAGCACCTGCTCCGGTGCGGGCCTGGTGACCCGGAACCAGGGCGCGTTCGCGTTCAGCGAGCCCTGCCCGGACTGCCGCGGCCGCGGGCAGATCATCGACGACCCGTGCCCGGACTGCCGGGGCGAAGGAGTCGCGACCCGCACCCGCACGTTGACCGTGCGGATCCCGTCCGGGGTCAACGACGGACAGCGGATCCGGCTGGCCGGTCAGGGCGAACCCGGGCGCAACGGCGCGGCGGCGGGTGACCTGTTCGTGGTCGTCCACGTCAACCCGCACCGGGTGTTCGGACGATCCGGTGATGATCTCACCGTCACCTGTCCGGTGACCTTCCCCGAGCTGGCGCTGGGCACTACGTTGACCGTGCCGACGCTCGACGGGAAGGTCTCGCTGAAGGTGCAGCCGGGCACCGCGAGCGGCCGGACGCTGCGGGTGCGCGGCAAGGGCGTCGGCCGGAAGGCGGGTGGCAGCGGTGACCTGCTGGTCACGCTGCAGGTCGCGGTGCCGTCCAAGTTGGACGACGCGGCGGCGGAGGCGCTGCGGTCCTACGCGGAGGCCACGGCGGACCACGATCCGCGTGCGGAGTGGGACGAGCTGCTCGGGAGGTAGTCATGGGTGACGGTCCACGAAGCTCGCGGCTGAACGTCACGATCGGATTCCCGCCGGGGGCCAACGAGGACACGCCGATGTTCGTGATCTCGGTGGCCGCGGAGCTCTCCGGGCTGCACGCCCAGACGCTGCGCAGCTACGACCGGCTCGGGCTGGTCTCGCCGGGGCGCACCCCGGCCGGCGGGCGGCGCTACTCGGCGCGGGACATCGCGCTGCTGCGCGAGGTGCAGCGGCTCTCCCAGGAGGAAGGCGTCAACCTCGCCGGCGTGAAGCGGATCATCGAGCTGGAGAACGAGGTGGACGCCCTGCGCGACAAGGTGCAGGGCCTGCTGGAGGAGCTCACCGCCGCGCACGCCGCGGCCGAGCAGACCGCGGCGCGGGTGCACGCCTCCTACCGCCGGGACCTCGTGCCCGTGCACCAGGAGACCGCCCTGGTCGTCTGGAAACCGGACTCCCGCCGCTGATCGTCCGCCCGGCCCCGCCGCGACGAGCTCGGACGGCGGAACCCCGGCGACCTCTGCGCGACCCGCCGCGGGCGCGCGGAGATCAGTCCAAGGAGAACGGGTCGTAGTGGATCTGGTCCAGCGGGACTCCCGTGACCAGCAGCTTCGACACCGTGGCGCGGACCATCGCCGGGGAGCCGCTGATCAGCACTTCCCGCTGCGACCAGTCGTGGCGGGCGACGGCGTCGGCCAGCGATCCCTGCTCGGCGCCGGTCGCGCTCGGGTCCTGCTCCAGGACCGGGACGACGGTGAACCACGGGTTGGTCATCGCCACCCGCTGCAGGTTCGCCAGGTCGTAGAGGTCTTCGCGGGTGCGGCCCCCGTAGTACAGCCGGACCTGCGGGTTCTCGCCGTACTGGGCGAGGTCCTCCACGATGGCGCGCATCGGGGCGAGCCCGGTGCCACCCGCGATCATCAGCACGTCCCGCGGGTTCTCCCGGTCCACGTGCAGCTGGCCCATCGGTGAGCCGATCCGCCACCGGTCGCCGCGCTGGGCGTGGCCGACGAGCGCGCGGCTGACCCAGCCGCCGTCGACGGCGCGGACGTGGAATTCGAGGACGCCGTCCTCGCCGGGCATGTTGGCCGGGCTCAGGTACCGCCACAGCCGCGGCCGCTGCGGGACTTCGACGCTGACGTACTGGCCGGGGTGGTAGGGCACCGGGTGATCGGTCTCGACCCGGATCACCGCGAGTTCGCGGTTGAGGCGGGTGTGGCCGATGACTTCGCCGTCGTACCAGGCGGGCCCGTCGTCCTCGTTCGCCGCGCTGATCATGGCGGTGGCCATCACGGTGTACGCCTCGGCCCAGGCGCGTTCGACCTCCTGGGTCCAGGCGGGCCCGGAGTGCTTCTTGATGGCGGCGAGCAGGGCGGTGCCGACGGCTTCGTAGTGCTGGGAGACGACGCCGAACTTCCGGTGGTCCCGGCCGAGCTGGTGCAGGAACGGCAGCAGGTCGTCGGGCCGGTCGATCATCTGGATGATGTGCACGAGCGCCCGCATCAGCCGGTCGCGGACGGTCTCCATGTTGGCGGAGAACAGCTCGCGGGTGTTCGGCGCGATGCTGAACAGCATGGCGTAGAAGAACCTGGCGACTTCGTCGGAACGAGCGTCGATGCCGGCCCAGCTCTCCCGGATCAGGTGGACCATCTGGCTCGCGCGTTCCGGTGTCGGCCGGTTCGGACGGGGGCCCGGGCTCAGTACGGCGTTCGCTGACATGGTTCGGTCGCGGTCTCCACGAAGTCGGTGGGCATCCGGTCAGGTGCACACTGCTGCATTGCGTGATGTCCCCCGACGTCGAGGACCATAACGCTTCGTCGTGTCCTCACACTATTGATGCCACGTTTGAGGGCGTTTCGACTACTCAACGTCGAGAAAGTCGGATATGTAGCGGGGAAACCTGCGTCTGATGGTGTGGGTCGTGTCGGTCACATGTCACTCTGTGCGCGTGCGTCCCGAAACTCAGACCGCCGAGCCCACCAGCGGCGGCCGCGCCGACCACGCGAACCGGCGGCCGACCGCGCCGAGCACCGCGCCCGGCCCCGACACGCCTCGCCGATCGCGCCGGAGCACCGAGGTCGACGAGCGCCCCGCGGCGGAACTGCCCGGCTCCACCGGCGAGCACCTGCTGCAGGAGGCCCACGGCACCGAGAAGCGGGCCCGGCGGTTCTACGACGACCAGGTCCTCGACCACCTCAACACCCGGATGCGCGAGTTCATCGCGCGGATGGAGATGGCGTTCGTGGCGACCGCCGACGGCGGCGGCGAGTGCGACGCCAGCCTCCGCGCGGGTCCGCCCGGATTCATCGAGGTCCTCGACGACCACCACCTCGCCTACCCCGAGTACCGCGGCAACGGCGTGATGGCCAGCCTCGGCAACATCAGCGAGAACCCGCACCTCGGCATGCTGATGGTCGACTTCACCGAGGACCTGATCGGCCTGCACGTCAACGGCACCGCGGAGATCGTCGAGGACTCCGACCTGCGCGCCCGGCACCCCGAGCTGCCCGTCGAGTTCGACCGCGGTCGCACTCCGGAGCGCTGGGTGGTCGTCGAGGTGGAGGAGGCCTACATCCACTGCCGCAAGCACATCCCGCGCATGGTCCCGATGTTGCGCAAGCGCAGCTGGGGGACCGACGACGCGAAGCGCAAGGGAGGCAGCTACTTCACCGACTGAGCCCCGGCGGAGCGGGCCGCGACCACCCCTGCAGTGGGAGGACACTGGGCGAAAGGGACACTGGTGCCGCGCGGAGCGACGCGCCAGTGCACGACGGCGGGCGGAGAACACAGCCGTGATCGAGCGGATCGAAACGCCGGCGAACGGCCCGGCCACCGGTGCGGGCGCGCCGGACCGGGAGCGCAGGGGCGCGGCCGAAGCGGTCGAGCGCGAACTCGTCATGATGTTCCGGCGCGCCCGCAACTTCTCGATGACCGTGGCCTCGCAGGTCCACCCGGACCTCGACCCGGCGTCCTACAGCCTGCTGCTGATGGTGGACGACGCGGGTTCGCTGCGCGGCATGGACGTCGCCGACCGGACCGGGCTGGACAAGTCGACGGTCAGCAGGCAGATCGCGACGCTCGTCGAGCTGGACCTGCTGGAGCGGGTGCCGGATCCGGACGACGGCCGGGCGCGCCGCATCCAGCTGTCCGCGTCGGGCCGGTCCCGGCTGGCGCAGGTCCGCAAGCAGCGGCGCAAGCACCTGCACGGCGAGTTCGCGCACTGGAGCACCGAGGACCTGCAGGACCTCTCCCGCCTCCTGGCAAAACTCAACCGCATGTTCTGATCTGCTCCTCTATGGGCTCGCCTTGCGTGGGGGTGGGGTGGCGGAACCTCAGCGGTCCCCTCGCTGCGGGATCTTTTTCCCGAGTGGCTCCGCCACGAGGGAAAAAGCTGTCCTCGCGAGGGAACCGCTGAGAACCCGCGGGTGGTCTTGTCGGTCAGGTGGTCGGCGGCTCAGCGGCTTCGCCGCTGACGGGAAAGAGGCACGACGCCGCCGGGCGGGGTCGAAGGCAGGTGGGGTTCGCGCGGCTCGTCGTCCGGCTGCGGTATTCCCGGCGGCGGGCGTGGGGCGTCCCACTCCTGGATAAGTTGCCTTCTGCAACTAACCTCTTTATAGTTGCGTGCAGCAACTAAAGGAGTGGCTCGTGGGACCGACACCGGAAACGTGCAGCGAACTGCTGCGGCCCCTCCGCGCGTTGATGGGGCTCAAGCAGACCGCGGTGCAGATCCTCAACCAGCAAGCCCGGACCGACCTGCCGTACGCGGCCAGCGGACTCCTCGGCGAGCTCGTGCACTGCGGGGAATCGCGGGCCTCCGAGCTCGCCGCGCACCGCTTCGTCGACGCGTCCGTGGTCAGCAGGCAGGTGTCCCAGCTCGAAAGCGCCGGGCTGATCACCCGCCGCGCCGACCCGCAGGACCGCCGGGTGTCCCTGTTGCGCGCCACCGAGGAAGGCGAGCAGGCGCTGGCCCGCATCGAGCGGCACCGCGCCGAATGGCTCAGCCACGCGCTCAGCGACTGGGACGACTCCCGCGTGCGCGACCTGGCCGAACTGCTCGACACCGCCGCCGCCGACCTCCGCCGCGCCGTGCTCCCCGAGCACCTCGCGGCCCACGAAGGAACCTCGCACCCGGCCCAGCCGCAGGTGCCCGCCGACGACCGACGCCCCGCCGCGTCGTCCCAGGAAGGAACTCGATGACCCGCTCGACCATCGGCGAAGCCCCGTCGACGAGCTCGCCGCCGACCGGCCGGCCCGCTGACGGCGAGTCCGCCGCGCACCGGGACGGCGGCCGCCACCAGGTCGCCGCCGACTCGCCCATGACGCACCGCCAGATCCTGGAAGCGATGTCCGGGCTGATGCTCGCGCTGCTGGTCGCGATCCTCAGCTCGACGATCGTGTCCAACGCCCTGCCGCGCATCCTGTCCGACCTCGGCGGCAGCCAGAGCCAGTACACCTGGGTGGTCACGGCGATGCTGCTGACCTCCACCGCCTCCACCCCGATCTGGGGCAAGCTCTCCGACCTGTTCAGCAAGAAGCTGCTGTACCAGATCGCGATCACCGTGTTCACCCTCGGCTCGGTGCTCGGCGGGTTCGCCCAGACGATGCCGCAGCTCATCGCGTTCCGCGCCGTGCAGGGCATCGGCATGGGCGGGTTGCAGGCCCTGATCCAGGTCGTGATCGCCGCGATGGTCTCGCCGCGGGAACGCGGTCGCTACAGCGGTTACATCGGCGCCACCTTCGCGGTCGCCACGGTCAGCGGGCCGCTCGTCGGCGGACTCATCGTGGACACCTCGTGGCTCGGCTGGCGCTGGTGCTTCTGGGTGACCGTGCCGATCGCGGTGATCGCGTTCATCGTCCTCGGCCGCACGCTGAAGCTGCCGGTCATCAAGCGGCCGGTGCGCATCGACTGGTTCGGCGCGCTGTTCCTCGTCGGCGGCGTGAGCCTGCTGCTGGTGTGGGTCTCGATGGCGGGCAAGCAGTTCGACTGGGCCTCGCCGGAGACCGCCGCCTACGTCGGTGGTGGCGTGGTCGCGCTGATCATCGCGATGATCATCGAATCGCGGTTCCCGGAACCGATCGTGCCGTTGAGCATGTTCCGCAACCCCACGGTGACGCTGGCGACCATCGGCACCGTCGCGGTCGGCACCGCCATGTTCGGCGGGTCGGTGTTCCTCGGGCAGTACTTCCAGATCGCCCGCAGCTTCAGCCCCACGCACGCCGGGTTGATGACGCTGCCGATGGTGCTCGGGCTGTTCCTGTCCTCCACCATCTCCGGGCAGATCATCTCCCGGGGCAGCGGCAAGGTGAAGCCGTTCCTGATCTTCGGCTCGATCGTGCTCGTGGTCGGCATGGGCCTGCTGGCGACCATGGACCACACCACGAACCTCGTGCTGATCGGGTTCTACCTGGCGCTGATGGGCATCGGCGTCGGCTCGCTGATGCAGAACCTGGTGCTGACGGTGCAGAACGTCACCACCGGCAAGAACGTCGGTTCGGTGACCTCGGTCGTCACGTTCTTCCGGACGCTCGGCGGTTCCGCCGGGGTGTCGGTGCTGGGCGCGGTGCTGGCCTCGCGGGTCACCGACTACGTCAACGACGGCCTGGCGCGGATGGGCATCCCGGTCGGCGCGGGCGGAGCGGGCGGCGGTTCGCTGAACGTGGACGCGCTGCCCGGCCCGATGCAGGAGATCGTGCGCTCCGCCTACGGCGACGCGATCGGCGACATCTTCCTGGTCTCCGCCTGCATCTCGGTGATCACGCTGCTGGCGGTGGTGTTCATCAAGGAGGTCCCGCTGCGGCGGACCATCGAATCCCAAGACGAAGTCCGGGTGGAAACTGTGGACAACCAACCGCTTCCTGTGGACAACTCGGTCGGCGCGGAGACGACGCCGCTCACTCGCCAGAGTGGTTCCGCGCAGCTTGCAGGGGGGTCGCACGCGGCGGCACCGCACTTCGGCGAGCCTGTGGACAACTCTGTGGGCAACCACTCCCGTTCCTGGTCAACGACGCAAGCGAGCGCCGGGAGCAACGGGAACGGGCGGCACCTGGCCGGCGATCTCGCCGGAGCCGGGACGAGCGGCGGCGGGCTGTACGTGCAGGGGTCCGCGCAGGACTCCACCGGCAACCCGGTCGCCGGGGTGGTGCTGACCCTCACCGACTCGCTCGGCAGGCAGGTCGAGCGCGCCCGCACCGACGCCGACGGCGGCTACCGGCTCGACGTCCCCCGCGGCGGCACCTACGTGCTGATCGCGGCCGCCGGGACCTACCAGCCGACCGCCTCGATGGTCGTGGTCAGCGACAAGCCGGTCCGCCACGACGTGCGGATGTTCGGGTCCGGCGGGGTCGGCGGCGTCGTGCACTGCGGCGACCGCGAGATCTCCGGGGCCACCGTGGTGCTGACCGACCTGCGCGGCGAGGTCGTCGGCTCCCTGGCCAGCGGGCCGGACGGGAGCTTCGCGTTCACCGACCTCGTCGGCGGCTCCTACGCGCTGACCGCCACCGCCGAGGGCTTCCGCCCGGTCGCCACCCCGGTGGCCGTCGCGGACGGCGAGCGGGTCGCGCTGGACGTGGAGCTGGAAGCGGGGGCCGCACTGACCGGCGTGGTGCGTTCGGCGAACCTGGGGCTGCCGGTCCCGGACGCCCGGGTCACCCTGCTCGACGCCGCCGGTGAGGTCGTCAGCGCCGTCACCACCGACGCCGAGGGCGGCTACGCGTTCACCGACCTGCCCGACGGGGACTACACGGTCATCGCCACCGGCTACCCGCCGGTCGCGGCACCGCTGCGGCTCGCCGGGGCGCGCACCACGCACGACGTCGAATTGGGGCACTGAGCATGACCGCGGTGCGGAGCGGAAGGAGCGGTACGCAGGTGAGCGGAGCCGGATCGGTGACGGCGCAGGTGCGCACCGGGGACGGGTGGCCGGTGCCGGGAGCTGCGTTGACCCTCATCGACGGGGCGGGCGCGCAGGCCGCGCGGGTGCAGACCGCGGAGGACGGCGCCGCCGTCGCCGACGGGCTCGCACCCGGCACGTACACGGCGATCGTCACCAACCTCGGCTACGAGCCGCTGGCCCGGACCACGCTGGTCCGGGACGGGCAGGAGGCGGCGCTGGGCGTGCTGGAGCTGAGCCGGGCGGGCGGCAACGAGCTGCCCGCGCCGGGGACCTGGGTGATCGATCCGGCGCACTCGTCGATCCGGGTCAGCGCCCGCCACCTCGGCATCACCAGCATCCACGGGCGCTTCACCGAGTTCAGCGGGGAGGTGCGGGTCGGCGACCCGATCGAGTCCACGGGCGTGGCGGTGCGGATCACCGCGGCCAGCGTGGACACCGCCAACGAGCAGCGGGACGCGCACCTGCGCACCGCCGACTTCCTCGACGTGGAGCAGCACCCGGAGATCACGTTCACCGCGACCGGGCTGCGGCCCGCGGGCGGTGAGCGCTGGGAGCTCGCCGGTGAGCTGACGCTGTGCGGCGTCACGCGGCCGGTGGTGCTGGACACGCACTACGCGGGCGTCGGGCCGGACCCGTGGGGCGGTTCGCGCGCCTCCGCGTCGGCCACCGCGGAGCTGCGGCGCGAGGACTTCGCGATCACCTTCAACCAGGCGCTGCGCACCGGCATCGCCGCGATCGGCACCACCCTGCGGGTGGACATCGACGTGCAGGCGGTGCGGCAGGACTGAGCCGGAGACCTCGCGGCGCTCCCGATCCCGGACGGGGCCGGGCCGGAGCGGCCGCGC
>NZ_JAIUKC010000098.1:0-3045 GCF_020177435.1 Saccharopolyspora sp. 7B
GTCGGCGGCGCTGCCGCCGATGACGGCGAGCTCACCGCCGATCTCCACCGTGTCGTCCTCCTCGGCGACGATGCGCTGCAGCACACCGGCGGCGGGGGACGGGATCTCGGTGTCGACCTTGTCGGTGGAGACCTCCAGCAGGGGCTCGTCGACCTCGACGGTGTCGCCGACCTGCTTGAGCCACCTGGTGATCGTGCCCTCGCTGACGCTTTCGCCTAGCGCGGGCATCTGGACGGAGAAGGACATCGCTCGCGGACTCCTCGTGCGGTGTGGCGGGGTGCTGTGCTGGTGCGGGAAGCGGACCGGATCAGCCGTGGACGTGCAGCGGCTTGCCGGCCAGGGCGAGGTGCGCCTCGCCGAGGGCCTCGGTCTGCGTGGGGTGGGCGTGCACCAGCGGTGCCACGTCCTCGGGCAGCGCCTCCCAGTTGTAGATCAACTGGGCTTCGCCGATGAGCTCGCCGACCCGGTCGCCGACCAGGTGCAGGCCGAGCACCGGCCCGTCGGTGGCGCGGACCAGCTTCACCGCGCCCGCCGTCTTGAGGATCTGGCTCTTGCCGTTGCCTGCGAGGTCGTAGGTGAAGGTCTGCACCGAGCCGTACTGCTCCTTGGCGGCGCTCTCGGTCAGGCCCACCGAGGCGACCTCGGGGTGGCTGTAGGTGACGCGCGGGATGCCCGCCTCGTCGATCGCCTGCGGGTTCTGGCCCGCGATCTCCTCGGCCACGAAGATGCCCTGCTGGAAGCCGCGGTGCGCGAGCTGCAGGCCGGGCACGATGTCGCCGACCGCGTACACGCCCGGCAGGCTGGTGCGCAGCCGCTCGTCGGCGACGACGAAGCCGCGCTCCAGCTGGATCCCGGCCTCCTCGTAGCCGTGGCCCGCGGTGTTCGGGCCGCGGCCGACGGCCACCAGCAGCACGTCCGCGTCGAGCTGGTCGCCGTTCTCCAGGCTCACCGAGACGCCGGAGTCGGTCTGGGTGGCGCCGGTGAACTTGACGCCGGTCTTGAACTTGATGCCGCGCTTGCGGAACGCGCGCTCCAGCTGCTTGGAGGCGAACTCGTCCTCGTTCGGCACCAGGTGCGGCAGGGCCTCGACGATGGTGACCTCGGCGCCGAAGGAGCGCCACACGCTCGCGAACTCCACGCCGATCACGCCGCCGCCGAGCACGACGACCTTCTCCGGCACGAAGTCCAGGTTCAGCGCCTGCTCGCTGGCGATGACGCGGCCGCCGAGCTCCAGGCCGGGCAGCGACTTGGAGTACGAGCCGGTGGCCAGCACGACGTTCTTGCCGGTGTAGCGGGTGCCGTCGACCTCGACGGTGTTCTTGTCGACGAGCGTGCCCGCGCCGTCGACCAGCGTCACCTTGTGCGCCTTGGCCAGGCCCTGCAGGCCCTTGTAGAGCTTGCCGACGACACCGTCCTTGTAGGAGTTCACCCCCGCGATGTCGATGCCCTCCAGCGAGGTCTTCACCCCGAACTGGTCGCCGTCGCGCGCGGAGTCGGCGACCTCCGCGGCGTGCAGGAGAGCCTTCGTGGGAATGCACCCGCGGTGCAAGCAGGTTCCCCCGAGCTTGTCCTTTTCGATGAGGACGACGGACAGGCCCAGCTCAGCCGCGCGGAAAGCGCAGGCGTAGCCGCCCGAACCGCCGCCGAGAATGACCAGATCGGCGGACGTGTCGGTCACTTCGCACTCCTCGACAGCCATCGTTGAATCGCTGAGGTGCCGCCCGGCCCGGCTGTCGCGCGAGGCGCGGAACACCTGGCAGCCATCTTGTCACCACCCGTTGGGACGACGCGACGTGGGCTCGCTCTGATCGCGCGAACGTGCCCGATCCCACTGAATCGTTTTTTCCGATTCTCAGCTTCGTCACAGGCGCCCGGTGGCATCATCGCGAACGGGAGCACCGGTTTTCCGGAGGTGTCTCCGAGTGCGGCCGCGCGCAGGTGAATCGAATCCGCGGCCGGCTTCCAGCGCGCGGGGAGGCGAATGCCGTGGGTCTGTTCGATCGTTTTCGGCGACGGCGCACCACGGGTCGTCCGGCCGACTCGCGGGACACCGATCACCTGCGGACCTGGGCGCAGCAGCGCCACGGCGTCGAAGCCTTCGTCGAACCCCGCACCACCGTCACCGAGACCACGGTGCTGCTCGTCGCGCACGACGGGGAGTGGACCCGGCGCCGCGTCGCGGGACCGGAAGCGGCGTTCCGCTTCGCCCGCAAGCAGGGAATGCCCTGCTACGAGGTGGCCAAACTCGGCTACCCGCAGCGGATGCGGGACTACCAGGCCCGGCAGCGGGTGTTGCGGGACCGGCAGCGCCGCCGCGACCTGGGCTGACGCGTCAGTTCGCGACCCGGGTGGACGGGGTCAGCCGCACCGGGAAGTTCACCGACTTCGAGATGTAGCAGAGCTCGTGCGCGCGCTCGTGCAGCGCTTCCGCGGCGTCCACGCTGGCCAGGTCCTCGACCGCGACCTCCGGCTGGAGCACCACTTCCCGGAACTGCCCCGAACCGTCGGCGTTCTCCGCGAGCTCGCCCTGCGCGTGGTCGTGGTAGCCGACCACCACCACGCCGCACTCCGCGGCCAGGTGCAGGAACCACAGCATGTGGCACTGCGACAGGGACGCGATGAGCAGCTCCTCCGGGTTGTACCGGTCGGCGTCGCCGAGGAACGCCGGGTCCGCGGAGGCCTCGATGGTGCTCTTGCCCGCCGAGCGGACCTCGTGGGTGCGCTCGTAGCTGCGGTAGCTGCTGGTGCCCGCACCGGTGTTGCCGGTCCACACCACTTCGACCGCGAAACCGTGCCGCGCAGGCCCGGGGGTGGTCGGCTGCTGCTCGCTCGTTTCGCTCACCACCCCATCCTGGCATCGCGGGGCAGGGCCGTGGTGATCCCTTTGAGACGCGGCTCACAGCCGTTCCCGCACGTGGCGCGGACGGCGAACGGGCCCCCCCCCCCCCCCCCCCGGCGCGGGGGGGGGGGGGGGTGCGGCCAAGCTGCGCCGAGATGGGGCGGGCCCCCCGGCAACAGGGGCCCCGCCCCCCCATCACGCCGAAA